>CAZSDN010000042.1:1915-12280 GCA_964605595.1 uncultured Flavobacterium sp.
TTATAATGCGCTCTGAAATAGCCGGCCCGATTCCGTAAATTTTCATCAGGTCTTCCTGTGAAGCGGAATTAATGTCAAGAACCGCAATTTTTTCCTTCGCTGCAAACTTACCCGGATTTTGTTTGGGATATTCTTTAAAACCGGATTTACTCTTTTGTCCAACCCAATCGGGAAATTTAAAATGTGGTGAAAGCGCCACCAAAAGCGAATCGGATATTTTGGTCACGTTTTGAAATTCTTTGGCAGAATTGACATATTTATTCCCTTTTCGAAATTCCAGCAAACGGTCAATCTCTTCTACTGACATTCCCAGTTTATATCCTTTAAAATCGGTTATGAAATTGGGATTGAAAGGATAAATCTTCGGGACATAATTTAGTTTATCCTGTTTTAGCGAATCGATTTTTGGCTGTAAAGCCAGCCATTGGCGTTCTTCTTCCGAAACTTTTGAATCAGGCGAAAAGTCTAAAAAGAAATAGGACAATTGCAGCAAAATAATGATGATAAGCAATAAAAATATTCCGCTGCGCTGGGATTTGGTAAATAAAAAATGATTTCTGAATGGCGTTGACATGGTATTTGGCGTTTAAAATTGTTTCATAAATCAAAAACCGACGTTCGCTTTGCCCGGATCAAATCCTTAAGCTTTATCCAGAACGCCAGCGTTAAATAGACTCCAAACCATAATCCGGCCGTTACAAAAGAAATATAAATAAAAAACAAACGCACGCTGCTGGCACGCATTCCGAGCTTATCGGCAAGGCGTGATGCAGCATTAAAACCGTGCTTTTCTGAGAAGTATTTTAATTTGATTACAAACGACATGATGTTGATTTTTTACAAATTTACAGGTTTTGGATTCATTCTTTTAATAATTCTGTCCCGATGGCGCATTGCATGCATTTGGAATGATTGCAATATTCGTTTTTCAACTGGAGCAAACCCTGCGATTCAAATGCATTTTTGGCTTTCAATCCGAAAAAATCAAATTTTTCAATAACAGCGTTTTTCTCAGCAATAATGGTTTCAAGAATCGAAAACAGTGTTTCAGAAATTTCCTTTCCCTGGTTTTTCGCATATTCAAAACGTATCGGGATAATTGTGTTGACAATAATCAGATCAATAAACGGCTTGGTTAGTGTTTTCTTTTTCTTCGGGCTTTCCTTATCAAACAAATAATGCGTTTGCCAATATTCAGAAACGCCTATACTGAAAATTTCATAAATCGAATTTGCCGAATGAGCTGTACTGATTTCTGAAAACAGGTTCTTCCTTTTATAATATAATTGTGCGAATTGCGAAAGGCGTATTGTTGGAAAATTATCGGGCCGGTGTTTAAAAAACTGAACCTGTTCTCCCACATCGAAATCCAATTGATGCTTATGAGCCAAATAATTGAACCTTGACCGCAAATCGCAAAAGTAATTATCTTCTTTATCCGAATCGAGCAATCCGGTCATTCCAAAAAATAAAGCTTCGAGATTTTCCGGTTCAAAACTTTCTTTGCTTATTACCGAAAACGGAACCGATTGTGCCATTTTCAAAAAAGCCAAACCGTTGGCGTTCAATCCAAAATTCTTCGCCAACATGCAAAACAAAACCATTTCCCAGTCAGAATTGGTTTGCCGCAATAATTCTTCAATCGGTTTTGCCTTTCGTTCCAAGCGCTCGAAAAACAAGCGTTCTATCCAATTCCTCAAAATAAAGCCGTTAACCGAAGCCAATTGCTTTTCACAATAAATCCATGATTTCGGGGACGTAAGTGATTTATAATTTTCCAGAACGTCTTTTGATATGATATCCTTTAATTCGAGAACCGCAATTTCTGAATTGTCTTTCCTGAAAACCGCCGAGTCGTTTTCCCAAACCACATGGAGGATGACGTTTTCATAAGCCGGATCGTTTTCATGATGATGCAGATACCAATCGGATGATTTAATATGGATTTCGATGTTCCCCGCCCATTTCTGGTTTCCGATAATCAATTGCGCATTGAAGAAATCCGGACCGGCGCGTTGAAGATATTGCCCGGGATTTAGGATGGCTATTGACTCGTTATTGGAAGTTTTTAAATCGGAATGCGAAAATTTCCTGAATTTCCACAAATAATGGAGAAAGTCTTCTTTCATGTTCTGGCTTATATAGTAACTTTTTGGCTTAGAAAACACTAAAGTAACACAATCGCACCGAAAGGCAAAATTTTATTTTAACAGATATAATTTTGCACAGGCACGGGCATCCGATAAGGCTTCATGGTGGTTAAGCTCGATATTATTCTGTTCGCTGCAATACTTCAGGTTTGCCGGTTTGTATCCTTTCGCGCGATAAATTTTGCACGTACATTCCCAACGGTCACCAATTTCAAGCTCATCATAATACAAACCATAATGCTTCATGGTTTTCATCAACACGTTACGATCAAAAGATTCATTGTGCGCAACAATTTTGCGGCCGAAAAGCCTTTTGTAAATTTCGGGGAAAACGGCGTCAAACGTTTTTTCATTTTCAGTATGCGAAGGATTTATGCCGTGAATGCGGATGTTATGATACCAGTAATGATTAAATGGCGGCTGGATCAGCGTATAATATTCGTCGGTGATGATACCGTTTTCAACCGTTACGATTCCAACCGCACAGGCACTTTCTGCATGTCCGGTTGCGGTTTCAAAATCAATTGCTGTAAACGTCATCTGGGAATATTTTGGGATGGCAATTTAAAATTTTACTTTCTAATGCTTACATTTACGGCAAACATTTTTACAATGAAATATCTATTTTTCCTGCTTTGCTTTCCAGCCTTATGCCTATCCCAAAAAAAACAACCGCAAACTACTTTTGAAATACAATATGTAAAAAGTTACAATGGAAAAGTAATGGCCGACCAAGATACGATTGTCATTTTTACAAATGCTAGGCAAACAATTATTTCCCCGAAAAAAGTTATTTCAGGAAAGGCGGAATTCCCGTATGAACAAAGTTTCATCGACCGGAAAAGTGAAACTCCTGTTTTAGTGCAAACGGCTGCATTGTCAAAATCAAGACAAATAGAAACCGTTGACAGCATATCAATTACAAAACAAACATTTGAATTTTTACCCGAAACCAAAAAAATCCTCGGCTATAATTGCAAAAAAGCAAAAACGATTATCAACTCGAATACGATTGAGATTTGGTACACTGACGAACTTAAAGTAAAAGGCGCACCGTCGGCTTTAGGACAAAATCTTGGGTTGGTTCTGGAAACCATACGTAACGGCAATTTCGCAGTTTCGGCAATCAAAGTAAAAAAAAGCAATGGAATTTCCGACTATGACTTAAAGCGTGAAACCGTTGATGCATTGACTTTTCGTGATCTAATCTGGAAAAGCAAATTTACTACAATCCCGGTTTTTAAAAATGAAACGATTAATTTCTCGGGAGAATCAAAATCGGATGAAAATGTGATGCGTTTTGCAAGCGGAACTATAATCGTTAAAAAAATAAAACTTCCGGAAATAAAAAACGGCAGCCAGATTTTTGTAGATGTTACTGAACAATCCAGCGGGGATGCTTATGACCGCACGGGTTCGGTTTTCTTGATTCCGACTGACAATACGGTTTCTTTTATGGACGCATTACAAAGCGGCATCAAATCGGTTCCTGTTTATGATAATGGAAACGGGAAACAATATCAAGGTGTTGTGCGCACTTCTGAATATTCGCCATTATTGGAAGTCATGCGTTTCTTTACACCATTTGGTGTGAAAGGTTACAATCACATTCAACTCAAAAACAGGATTTGGCAGGATAGTGCCTATTATCGCCAGGATATTTCAGAATTGCTTCCGGCGCTGAGCAACAAAGAAGTTTACATCGGAATGAATATTGGCAATTATGACAAAGGTGGACATAAAGCGAGCCTGAATATTACGATACATCCTGAAGAAAGTAAGAAACCTGAAACTGTGCTTTTCCCAATTTTCAATACGAATAATGTTATGGAGATGGCGAATCAGGAATACGGAACGATGTTTAGTTCTGAAAAAGGTTTGGAAGTTACTTTTAATCTACCCAAAGATTTAAAGAACGTAAAACTGCGCTACATTACGACTGGCCATGGCGGATGGGAAAACGGAGATGAATTTGTTCCTAAGAAAAACACTATTTTTCTAGACGGAAAGCTTGTTTTTGATTTTGCGCCATGGCGTACAGATTGTGGTTCTTACAGATTGACAAATCCGGCATCGGGGAATTTTGAAAATGGATTGTCTTCATCCGATTACAGCCGTTCAAACTGGTGTCCGGGAACAGTTACCAATCCGTTTTATATTGACTTGGGCGATTTGAAAGCAGGAAACCATACGATTCAGGTGAAAATTCCTTTGGGCGCAAGCGAAGGGAATATGTTTAGCGCGTGGAATGTTTCGGGAGTTTTGATTGGGGAATAATGGAAAGACCATTTCATTGAAAGATGAAAGACCGCTTCGCTGAAAGAAGAAAGATCAAAGAAATAAGAACCAAGACCGCTACGCTGCAAGAAGAAAGATAATTTTCTTTAAAATTCAAAAAAAACCGCTTCACCCAACAAATCTTGCAGCGAAGCGGTCTTGCAACGAAGTGGTCTTTTATCTTTCTTCTATTTTATAGAACCAATAATATCGTATTTCGTAATAATATGGTGTTTGCCGTTTCCTAAATCAACCAAAACTGCCTGATTATCTTTAGTAAACAATCTTGAAACTTCTTCGATTGCAGTCCCTACTTTTACAATTGGATAAGGCTGTCCCATGATTTCGCGGATTGGTTTATCGGCTACATTTTTATCGGAAACATAGCTTTGGAACAGATCGGTTTCATCAATTGAGCCTACAAAACCTGAGGTGTCAATCACCGGAATTTGCGAGATTTTATATTTACGCATTCTTTCAATTGCGTGCGAAACCAATTCTTCTGTCCTTGCAATTACCAATGGTTTGTCGATATGGTCTTTGATAACGTCTTCGGCTTTGGTGATTTCTTCTTCAAGGAAACCGCGCTCGCGCATCCAGTCGTCATTGAACATTTTACCAACATAACGGCTTCCTGAATCGTGGAATAAAACTACGACAACATCTTCAGGCTTGAAATGCTCTTTCAGTTGTAAAACTCCTTTGATTGCCGATCCTGCAGAATTCCCTACAAAAATACCTTCTTCCAAGGCGATTTTGCGTGTATAAACAGCAGCGTCTTTATCGGTAACTTTTGTAAAACCGTCAATCAGTGAGAAGTCAACATTTTTTGGAAGTATGTCTTCACCGATTCCTTCAGTGATATAAGAATAGATTTCGTTCTCGTCAAAGATTCCGGTTTCGTGGTATTTTTTAAAAACCGAACCGTATGTGTCTACGCCCCAGATTTTGATATTCGGGTTTTTCTCTTTTAAGTATTTTGCAACTCCGGATATCGTTCCGCCCGTTCCTACTCCAACTATGAAATGCGTGATCTTCCCGCCGGTTTGCTCCCAAATTTCGGGGCCGGTTTGTTCATAATGCGCAACGGCATTTGACGGATTATCGTATTGGTTTACGTACCACGAATTTGGAGTTTCCTCGCCAAGGCGTTTTGAAACCGAATAATATGAACGTGGATCGGTTGGTTCGACATCTGTAGGGCAAACGACAACTTTTGCGCCAACGGCACGCAGGATATCCATCTTTTCCTTTGATTGTTTGTCGGTGATAACGCAAATGAGTTTGTAACCTTTTACGATTGCGGCTAGTGCCAATCCCATCCCGGTATTACCTGAAGTTCCTTCGATGATCGTTCCTCCGGGTTTTAATCGCCCGTCAGCTTCGGCATCTTCTACCATTTTCACGGCCATGCGGTCTTTAACGGAATTTCCCGGATTGAAGGTTTCGACTTTTGCCAAAACCAACGCGTCGATTCCGGCGGTTACTTTATTTAGCTTTACCAGAGGCGTGTTTCCAATAGTTCCTAAAATATTTTCTGCGTAATTCATTTGTTATTTTTTAGCTGCTTTTTGCAGATTTGATAATGCGGGTACAAATATAATTGACAATTAACAATTAATAGTTAACAATTAGCAATTAATATCCAGTTGTGACAAAAGTTCTGGTTGCGTGAGGGATGGAAGCGGAAATCCTTTTCTTGCAAAGAAAAGATTGAAGCGTACAGCCCGGCCCGAAGGGACACGCCAAAATTATTGGAAGAAATTCCACACCAAGCCGAAACGAACCATAAAGTCGCGGTACGGATAATTTGGCGCCGAGTAGAAATTGTTTCCTGTCATGGCTGAATTGAAATGCTCGGCTTTGAGATAGATGCGTGTTTGGCGTACTCGGGCATTGATGAAGAAATCTACCATCGGGAATTCGCCTATTTCCCGTTGGTTTTGCACATAAAATTCGCCCAACAAAGGATTATAATCGTTAGCGTAGTATTTCGTAAAATAACTAAATGTGATTCCGGTTTGGACAAACATTGCCTTTTTAAAAAAATGATCGTTAAAGTAGAGCGTATTTCGCGTGAGGAGCTGCGGCACATTCAGTATGTCGTCGTTTTGCCCGACTTTCTGGTAAAGAATTGTATTATCCAAACCAAATTTTCGGAAGAATTTCAAATCCTTTGACACTTTGAGCGACAAATAATTAATCGTATTTCCGTATTGTTTTGGCGTTACGATGAGCGCTTCACCGGTTGCATCATCATTGCTGAAAAATAACTGGTCGTTAAATGTTGAAAGTTGCAATGCTGCGTTTAGCCATTGTGTTTCGGCTTTTATTTCAATGTTATTGATTTTTTCATTTTTAAAATCGTTGAACCAATTATAGTTGATATAGCTGCTTTGGTAAAGATTGTAAATGTGGTTTGGAAGCTTTTGGATTTTCTGGTATCTGAACGAAACCGTGTTTTCATCGCTGATCTGGTAATTTAGCCGGATGTCGAGGTTAGACAGATCCTGATCGGTTAATGAATTGGAATAAACCGCCGTACCGTTCCATTTATTTTTTTGGTAACGGTATTGCCCGCCAAAAGTATTGATGCGGTCGTTAAGCGAACTCGGAATTATTCCCGTTTGGTTTACAATGATCGAATTGTAATAATAATTGTAATCGAAATCATCTACAAAAACCTGGAATTCGCCTAGTGTTTTATTTCCGTAAACGGCTCCAATTTTATTGTACATCCTGTTGTAGCGGGTTTTATCCTGGATATTCTGCGCCACATACGAATCGCCCAACCGTTCGCTGACCGTTGGTTGGTAAAAATTAAAGAACTTATTCTCAAAATTAAACTGGTGCGTAAAATAAAGATTGTTCTGGCTTTCGGTTTTATTAAAACGGAAATTGTGGTCTACAAAGAAACGGTTTCCTTTGAGTAGCGTTTGGGCATCTTCAAAATAGACGCGCAAACGGGCACGGTCTTTAAAATCGGCATCGCCGCTTTCAAAATCTTCGATACTGATAATCCCGCCATTTTCCTGATTTAAAACATCCTGGCCTGTAAAATGGGCTTTTAAGGCATATCGCCCGTTTTTGGTAGCGTAATTTGTCGTAAACCTGAAATTTCCCGTACTTGATAACTGGTTTACATATTTACCAAGTGAACGCAATCCTTTGTATGCAATAGAAAAATTGAGCCTTTCAGAAGTATTCAGTGTTACAAATGCGTCAAGTGATTGCCCTTGCTCCATTACGGTTTTGAAATACAATTCTGTTAACGGTGTCGGAACAGAATAATACCGCATCTGGTTTACTTCAAGGTAATTAAAATGTTTGGCCTTAAAGCCAAATTCAGGATACGGATTAAATCCATTTAAGCCATATTGCAGCGTGTTGTACGTTTGCCCATCATTTGCAAATGGCAAAAGCCCGAAATTGTCTCTCCTGAGATAATTGAAAATATAATCTTTATGAATCGTAAGGGATGTATCGATATAAGTAGTGTCGCGCTCCAGCGTCATTACTTTATACATGTCGATGGTTGCTTTCGGCGCATTGCCGGAAGTGCTTTTCGTATCGCCGGGAGAAGTTGCTTTTGTCGGGCCGGCATTCGGGTCTAATTGTTTCCTTTGCGCTGAAAGGGAAATCGAAAGTAAAGAAAGAAAAAGTATAAAAAGCTTCTTAGCCATTTGCGTACCTGATATTTGGGCAAAGGTAGTATTTTTATGCATAAGAAAAGTTAAAAACCTGTTGGATAAACCCTATAAATGAAGTTCATTTGACGGAAAAATTCAACCGGTAAAGGTTCAAAATAAAAAAATCCGCCTCATTTATCACGAGACGGATTTTTTATGGGAATTAAACAATTATTATTTTACGATTGTCATTTCATCGACAATGTGTTTTGCTCCTGAAAACTTGTCGATCAGCCAAAGCACATAACGTATATCAACATTAATTGTTCTTTGAAGCTTATCATCAAAGATAACGTCTCCTGCCATTGCTTCAATGTTACCGTCGAAAGCCAGGCCAATCAACTCACCTTTTCCGTTTATTACCGGAGAACCTGAATTTCCACCGGTAATATCATTGTCTGTAAGGAAATTCACAGGCATGTAACCCGCTTTATCAGCATAGCGCCCGTAATCTTTTTTCTTGTAGATTTCAAGCATACGCGCCGGCAAATCGAATTCATCATCGCCTGCTTTGTACTTTTTCATCATTCCGTCCAGCGTAGTGTAATTGTTGATTTTCGCATCGTTGCGCTTATCAGCAGGAAGTGAGCGAACTTTTCCGTATGTTAAACGCAAGGTTGAATTCGCGTCAGGATATTCAATCGTGTTAAGTTTTGCTTCACGCAGGCCTTCAACCAATAATCGGAAAGAAGCACTGTAATCATTTTGTGCCTTTGAAATAACATCCGATTTCTTAGTTAGCTGCGCGATCAGGTTTTCGGATAAAGCATTTAATGGATCAGAAGCTATTTTATCGGCCTCAGGATTTTCGATAAATGCTTTCATTTTTTCTTTTGAGGCAAGGATACTTGAATCGAAAGCCTTGTTTACAAAAGCTGTAAAATCACCCTTGTACTCTTTTGAAATTTCTTCAACCCTTGGAGCAATTCCGTATGCTGTGGCTCTTGAAGAATATAACTTTAACTGAGCGGCAAGTATCTCTTTTTCGGCCGGAATGTGAATATCTTTAAAGAAGGCATCAACAGATTCTAAAAGATCGGTTTTCATTTCAGCTCTTTTGGAAGCATCTGCTTTTGCATACATTTCCAATGGTTTCCCAAAGCTTCTTGAAATAGTACCGAATGAAGTCGTCCTGATTAATTGCTGCGCGTAATTATCGTGCTTTGATTTGTCGTTTGTAAGCGCATAATAATTATTGATGTTCTCGATAACCATTCCGTACTTTTCTTTATTTTCAGGTTTGTTTGCCCAAGTATTGAACTTGGCTTCCTGATCGGCTTTGGTTTTTGCAGTTCCGAATTTTGTCAACGCATCGATCATTCCCTGGCGGTTTTTCCAGTAATTCGCCGTAGAAGCATATTTGGATGCATACATCAGGTTAACTGATTCGTCTTTATCCATATATTTTTTCATATTGTCCATTCCCGCTTTGGCGCCTTCAACCCAGGCAGGATATGCATATTTTACGTTTTGCTCAATTCCGCCTGCAGGCATCCAACGGTTTGTTCTTCCCGGATAACCCAAAATCATTGCAAAATCATTTTCTTTAAATCCTTTCAGGTTAATTGGTAAATGGTGTTTTGGCTGTAACGGAACATTACTTTCTGAATATTCAGCCGGATTCCCGTTTTTATCAGCATAAACTCTGAACATTGCAAAATCTCCGGTGTGGCGCGGCCATTCCCAGTTATCAGTGTCTCCACCAAATTTTCCTACACTTTCAGGCGGGGTTCCAACTAAACGCACATCTTTATAATCCTGGTAAACGAAGTAATAAAACTCATTGCCCTGAAAGAACGAACGAACGGCAACAGTATATTTCCCGCCTTCGCTATTTTCTTTTTCGATGGAAGCCGTTTCGGCAGCAATTGCTTTTTCACGTTCTGCTTCAGTCATTGAGGGATCTAATTTTTCAAGGATACGTTTGGTAACATCATCCATGCGAACAAAGAAGCGAACGAACAAGCTTTTTGGTTTTAGCTCGTCTTTGCGGGTTGGCGACCAATATCCATTCTTAAGATAGTTTTTATCAGCCGTGGAAAGTTCAGCTATCGCATTGTATCCGCAGTGGTGGTTAGTTAAAACCAAGCCGTCTTTAGAAATCATTTCAGCAGTACAGCCTCCATTAAATTGGATAATGGCATCTTTAAGGCTATGGTTGTTGATGCTGTAAATTTCCTTAGCCGTAAGCTGAAGGCCCATTTTCTGCATGTCGCGTTGGTTCAAACGTTCGATGAACATTAAAAACC
>CAZSDN010000042.1:12290-21153 GCA_964605595.1 uncultured Flavobacterium sp.
CTTTACACTTGCAGGAACAAGCATAACGAATGTAACGAAAGATAAAATCAGTTTTTTCATAAATAAAGTATAAAAGTTAGTGCACAAATAGTCGGTAGTGCTCTGGAAATGTTACAACTATTGTAAAATTTAGATTGCGAATATACTCCATTTAAACAATTCCGCCGAAAACAGCGGAGTTAAATCTAAATCGATGTAGTAAACTTTAACTTAATTTTTAGAATTCAAAAAAAGCTGTAGATTTTAGTCATTCAGCATTTTCCAGAGCTTGTCTTTAAGCTCTGTCAGATTTTGTTGTGCAACAGAAGAAATAAACATGTATGGAATATCCTTAAATTCCCTGTCAAGTTCTTTTTTAAGTTCAGATTTGAGCTCGTCATCGATCATGTCGCATTTAGAAATGACAAGCATCCGTTCCTTATCGAGCATTTCGGGATTGTACTTTTTGAGCTCGTTTACCAGAATGTCGTATTCGCCTTTTATGTCAGTAGCATCTACGGGAACAAGAAAAAGCAATGTCGAATTTCTTTCAATATGACGTAAAAAATAATGCCCTAAACCTTTTCCTTCAGCCGCTCCTTCAATAATCCCGGGAATATCAGCAATCACAAACGACTGAAAATCGCGATAAGCCACAATTCCAAGATTTGGTTTTAATGTGGTAAATGGATAATCGGCGATTTTTGGCTTAGCCGATGTTAATACGGAAAGTAATGTCGATTTCCCGGCATTGGGAAAACCAACCAAGCCAACATCGGCCAAAACTTTAAGCTCAAGCACGATATCTTTTTCTTCGGCAGGCATTCCGGGTTGCGAATAACGCGGCGTCTGGTTTGTAGAACTTCGGAAATGCCAGTTTCCTAAACCGCCTTTTCCGCCTTTGGCAATGACTCTTTGTTCACCATCTTCTGTAATTTCGAATAAAATTTCATTCGAATCTTTATCACGGACAACCGTTCCAAGCGGAACTTCGATAAATTTATCCTCGCCGTCATGCCCGGTGCTTCTTGCGCTTCCGCCATCACCGCCATGCCCGGCCTTGATATGGCGTGCAAATTTGAGGTGAAAAAGCGTCCATAACCCTTTATTTCCAACCAGGTAAACATGGCCGCCACGTCCGCCGTCGCCGCCGTCAGGCCCGCCTTTTTCGATAAACTTTTCACGATGCAAATGCGTAGAGCCTTTTCCTCCTTTTCCGGATGAGATATATATTTTTACGTAATCAACGAAATTTCCTTCTGTCATTTTATTCAGTATTGGAACCGGCTAACCAATTCCTATTTATCTTTTAATTGGCGAACAAGCACTTTATCGATTTTCACGCCGTCCATGTCCATTACTTCGAGTTCATAATTGTTCCAGATAAGTTTTTCGCCTTCTTTTGGAATGTATGAAAGTTCGGTCATTATAAGACCGCTTACGGTTGTAACTTCATAATCATTGGTAAGCTCATCCAATTCAAAATAGGTTAGGAAATCGTGTAGCGAATAATGCCCGTCGACGAGCCAGCTTCCGTCTTCCCGCTGGATCAGTTTGAAATCTTCCTTGTAAAAATCAGACGCATCGCCAACAAGCGCTTCTAAAATATCATTCAGCGTAATAATACCTTGAAAAACACCGTATTCATCCGATACAAAAGCATAATGAACACCGCTTTTCTTGAAATTTTCCAGCGCTTTATATGCCGTGGTCTGCTCCATTATAAACGGCGCATCGGTTACAATTTCACTTAGATTGAATGTTTCGTTTTCAAAATGCGAAAAAATGTTTTTGAGGTTTACCACGCCAATTATATCATCATAATTATCTCCGTAAACGGGATAAATCGAATGCAGTTCATTTATTATCAATTCTTTAACCTTCACTTTATCGGCATTGATCGGAAGGAATACAACCGATTTTCGGTGCGTCATAAGCGAATTTACTTTCCTGTCGCCGATATGGAAAACACGTTCCACAATATCCTGTTCTATTTCCTGGACTTCGCCGCCTTCGGTTCCTTCTTTGATAATTGCCTTTATTTCTTCTTCGGTTACTTTACCGTCAGCGGAAGGCTTTATCATCAGGATCTTGAGCAATGTTTCGGTCGAAATTGTCAATAGCCAGATAAACGGTGCCGTAATTATTGAAATATATTTCATTGGCAACGCTACCGATTTGGCGATTTTTTCGGGATAATTCAGTCCGATCCTTTTTGGAACCAATTCGCCCAAAACCAACGAAAAAAACGTAAGCACTACTACTACTACTCCAACGGCGATTGATTCCGAATAAGGTTTTAATGCTGCAAATCCTTCAATAAAAGCCCTGACATCAGTAGTAATTTTATCTCCCGAGAAAATACCCGTTAAAATCCCGATCAGCGTAATCCCGATTTGAACGGTCGATAAAAATTTGTTTGGTGAATTCGCAAGGTCTAAAGCGGCTTTCGCACTTGAGTTTCCTTTTTTAGCGGCGTTTTCCAAACGGTTTTTCCTGGCGGAAATCAACGCGATTTCAGACATCGAGAAAACTCCGTTGAGGATGATTAAAAAGAATATTATTAAAATTTCCAACTGTAACTGTTTTGGTTAACGCTTTTTGCGTATGGAAGCTCGTATCTAATTTACAAAATTATCGATTACAGCCGTCAATCTTTCGGTAATTTCAGCAATTGAACCAATGCCGTTTACCGGATAAAACTTAGCCTGGTTTTTATAAAAACTTATCAACGGCGCAGTTTCTGCATTGTAAACCACGTAACGGTTGCGAAGCGCTGTTTCATCCTGATCATCGGGGCGCCCTGAAATTTTCCCTCTTTCAAGGATTCTCTGCACCAAAACATCATCATCCGCTTCAAGCGCGACGGTTGCAGTCACTTTCCATTTTTTTGAAGCCAGAAATTCATCAAGGGCTTCGGCTTGGGCAATGTTTCTTGGAAAACCGTCAAAAAGGAAACCTTTTGTATCGGCATTTTTTTCTACTTCATCCCGGAGCATTTTTATCGTTACTTCATCAGGAACAAGATTTCCCTTGTCTATGTATGTTTTTGCGAGCTTGCCCAACTCGGTGTTATTTTTCAGGTTGTAACGAAAAACGTCGCCTGTTGATATGTGTGTGAGATTGTATTTTTCTTTTAAGATTTCGGCCTGGGTTCCTTTTCCCGCGCCGGGTTTTCCAAATAAAACAATATTGATCATTGCTGAAATTAAGGGTTATATATGTTGTGTGTAATTAATCTTTTAACTGATAAACTTCCGGAAGGTTCCTTCCCAAACCATCATAATCGAGCCCAAACCCAACAATGAATTTATTAGGAATCCTAATGCCCACGTAATCGAGTTTAATGTCTTTTTTATAAGCATCCGGTTTTAGGAAAAGCGTTGCGATTTTAAAATGTTTTACGTTTTGCTTTTTGAACAAATCCTTAAGTTCTTCAAGCGTATTTCCTGTATCGACAATATCTTCGACCACTATAACGGTTCTTCCTTCAAGGTTTTGATTGATTCCTATGAGTTTTTTTACTTCGCTTGTAGATGCTGTGCCTTCATACGAAGCGAGCTTGATAAAACTTACTTCGCATGGTTTTTTGTAGTGCTTCATAAAGTCTGAAACTACCATAAAAGCACCATTCAAAACGCCTACAAAAACCGGAACGTCATCGGCAAAATCAGCTTCAACCTGAGCAGCCATAGTGGCAATTGCAAAATCTATTTCTTCGGCTGAAATAAACGGAACAAATTGTTTGTCGTGTAGTTGTATCACTTTTTTCGGTTTAGAAATAAGTTGCAAATATACTAAAATTAGAGTGCACCTCTTTTATTATGTGAACGGAATTCGCATAAATTTTAAATGTTAAAATATGCGCAATAATCTTACTTTAGCACAACTGATTTTTTAAAAATGAGTAACTTCAAGCCTGAATTCAATCCGAATAAATGCACTTAAAGAGATTATTTCTTTTTCCATTATTATTTGCCTGCAAAATGCATGGGCAAGCCAGGGATACGATTCCCAACATTTTACAGGAAGTGACCATCGGCTCCATGCATATAACTGACAGTTTGCGAAACGCTCCGGCTTCAATCAGTATTTTGTCAAAAAAGGATTTAACTAAAAACAATGCCGCCGATATTTCCATTCCGATAAATACCGTTGCCGGTGTTTTTATGCAATCAGGAGGTTATAACACCAACCGGATTTCGATTCGTGGAATTGGAGCAAGGACGCCTTATGGCACAAATAAAATCAGGGCGTTTTACGGAACAATACCGCTTACTTCGGGAGACAGCGAAACAACGATTGAAGACATTGACATTGAAAACATCAGCCGTATTGAAATTATCAAAGGCCCGCTTTCGAGTATATACGGCGCCGGTTTGGGTGGCGCTTTGGTGGTTACGCCACAGCTTTCCGGGGCAAATGGAAATAACGCGATGATTTCTACAACTTTCGGATCGTACAACCTGATTAAGAACACCTTGTCCTTTAATCACAACGCATCCAATTACAGCCTGAATGCAAGCTATCATAAAATGGAAACTGACGGTTGGCGTGAAAACAGTTCGTACAACCGTGAGGGAATTACGCTTGCGGGCGAACTTTTCAGAAACAAAAACGGTAAATTGACTTATTTTGGGAATTACACTTTCCTGAAAGCATTCATTCCGAGTTCGATCGATAAAACAACTTTTGAAAACAATCCAAGATCTGCGGCTTTTACATGGAAATCGGCAAAAGGTTATGAAAGTTACGATTCATACCTCGCCGGATTTTCATACGAGTGGAAATTATCCGAAAAAGTAAACAATAGCACTTCTGTTTTCCTAAACCATAAAGAAAGCGACGAACCCCGGCCATTTGATATTTTACTGCAAAACACTACCGGCTATGGAGTGCGAAGCCAGTTTTCAGGATCTTTTGATTCCAAAAAAAACATTTCATTCATTGCCGGGCTGGAATATTTTCGGGATGATTTTAAAGGGCGAACTTTCGAAAACCTATACGAAAACAACAACGGAAAAGGAAGCCTTGCCGGGTTTTTATTGACCGAAAGCATGCAGAACCGCAGCTTTTATAATGTTTTTGGGCAGATGCGGATAAAACTTTCAAAAAAAACAGAGTTTCAGGGCGGTATTAATCTGAACCAGACGCAATTTGAACTTGATGCAAAATTGCCCGAAAACAATTCCGAAAACTACCGCTACGACCTCATTTTTTCACCACATGCGGCATTTCTTTTCAAACCAAATGAAGATAGGACATTTTATATTTCTGCCAGCCGCGGATTTTCGCTTCCAAGCGTTGAGGAAACCTTAACCGCAAACGGAACAATCAACTCCGGCATCAAGCCTGAGAATGGCTACAACTTTGAAATCGGCCAAAAATCATGGTTCTTAAATAAAAAACTGCATACTGAAATTTCTGTTTATCATATGCAAATTAAAGATTTGCTCGTTGCGCGCCGTGTTGGCGACGATCAATATGTTGGCATAAACGCAGGCGAAACCTTACATCAGGGGATTGAAGTTCTGGCAGAATACACTACGGGCGGAATTATCAGTTTGAATCCTTATATTTCAGCTTCAATAGGACGCTATGAATTTAAGGAATTCATTGACGGTGAAAATGATTTTTCAGGAAACGACCTGACCGGAGTTCCATCCAATAAAATAAATGCAGGAGCTGTATTGAATGCTTTCGAGTTTTACCTTTCGGCCGATTATCAGTTTGTGGATACCATTCCGCTGAATGACGCCAATTTGGGTTATACGAAATCCTATCAGGTTTTAAACCTGAAAACAGGCTGGAAAAAAGAATTGTTCCCGAATTTTACAGCACACTTTTCTGCCGGGATAAATAATGTGGGCGACACGCGTTATGCTTCGATGGTTTTAGTGAATGCGGCGGCTTTTGGCAATGCGAATCCGCGGTTTTATTATCCGGGGCTTCCGGTAAATTATTATGGCAATTTTGGTTTGGCGTATAATTTCTGAAACCTATTTTTAAAACTTTTAAAACGGAATTTGAATATTCATAATGAGCACAGACTTTATAAAATCGATCGAAAACAGTACCGCTCACAGGCAAAGCAGAGAATTTAATTCGGGATGTGTCTTTGGCGAACCGGCATTGATAACCGATTTGATGCAAATAGCATTAAACCCTCAAAATAAAATCCATTACAAAGCGTGCTGGATACTGGAATTGGTTTTGGAAAAACATATCGATTGGCTGACTCCGTACCTTGAGAATTTTTGCAATATATTGTCTTTACATTCACATGACGGCGCTTTGCGGTCGATTTCTAAAATCTGCCTCTTTGCTTCAAAACGGCATCTTAAAACTAAAGATTTCCTGTCTCAACCACAGTTGCAAAAAATAACGGAAAACTGTTTTGACTGGCTGATCACTAACCAAAAAGTAGCAACAAAAGCTTATGCAATGCGTACTTTATTCGAACTTGGAAAACTGAATGAATGGATCTATCCCGAACTAAAAACAATTATTCAGCAGGACTATGCCGTGCATTCGGTGGGTTACAAAGCAGCGACAAAAGATATTTTACGAAAGATAAAATAACATATTTTTTAAGAGCATTTACAATTGCAGCGATCCATAAAATCCCGTTTAAAACCCGTGCGTTTCTTAAATTTAATGTCATTAACAGCTTCTTTTTGTTAAGCGCACGTTAAATATCGCTGTAAATCCTGTTAAGGTTAATGATTGATAGCCGGTAAATGGCTTATAATGTCGAAATTTACTATAAATCAAAAAAAAATTAGCCCCTATGAAAACAATTAAAAAGATCAGCATATTACTTTTATTGCTGATGCTACCCGTTACGATAGTGATGTGTAGCGATGATGATAGTGGTTCAGGCACAAAAGTGACCTACAAAGTAAACGCAGGAGATGACATTATAACTGCTATCGGATATAAAAATGCTGCGGGTGTAATGGTAAATATCAATGACGAAGACGATGATTATTCAAAAACGATCAGGGTAAAACCGCCTTTTACAGCAACTATGATGGTAACATTTAACAACACAACAAACGTGGCGAGCAATTACTCATTAATGATTTATGCTGACGGAGAGCTTGTAGATATCGATGAAGGAACGATAGCTCCAATGTCTGGTAATTTTATATCAACCGTATCTTACACTATCGAATAAAAACCGCAGAAAGGCGGTTTTTTAGTTTTTGTCCGTTAGATTTTTTAACCCAAGAAGTCTTTCTTTATAAAAAGAAAGGGATAAGCCCTGAGGCCACCCCTTCCTAACTAACCAAGTAACCAAAACACTTATGAAAAAAGTTTATGCATGCATAAATTTCCTAATGCCGGTAACGAGGATTATTAAGTAAAGATAAATTTAGAATCATAAAAACTCTTTATAGAATTTAAAAAAACTCTTATACTATTAATTATTTATCACCTTCCATGCGTGTAAGCGTTACTTCTATAATTGCTCTCCATCCATTAACGGTCATTTCTTCCCAGATTCCCGTGATGCGCGAATAATCATTTGTAAACCGTCCGTTAAATCGCATAGCCGAACCGTTTATGAGAATCTCATCGCCTCTCAAAACAAAACTGTATTCGCTATAATTTCCATCGCTGTCAAATGAACGCCCCAAGATCATTTTCATTTCTTTATCCCAGCCTATGATCTCAACAGAACGAATATGGCTGTTATCGGCTTTTATGTCAACCGTGTGCATTAAAAAATGAGTCCCCGGAAGCCATTCATACGTGTCAAACCCCAAAATATTCTGGCCTTCCATTTTACCCGAAAGAAATTGTCCCGTTGTGTGCCAGTTACCTTCAAAATATCCTAGACGCTGGCGGCTGTTTTCAGTTAGTGTCTTCATAATATTTTTGGATTTAGAGAAACCTAAACTGCGTGAGATAATTCACTTATGCGCTGCAATGCATTTTCCCAAGCTTTTGACATTTCATCAAAATATTCATCGCTCATATCGGCTGAAACTTCAAGCCTGGTGTGTCCGTTGCTGTCAGACAAGCGATAAGTTTCTTCAGTTCCTTTAATACTTTTCGCCTCATCGCTTTCATAATCTTCCATGCCATTCCTTACAATACCGTCAAAACTTATTGTAAGTAGCTCATACGGATGCTTAACGCTGATTTTTCCAATCATTCCATTGTTTTTGTTATCTGTAAAAACAACTTTATGTCCCTGGATCCAATCGGTCTTGGCGAAAGTCCCGGCGCTGAATAATGAATACCAGTCGCGATTATAGCTGTCTTCTACCAATACGATCCATACTTTTTCGCGTGGTGCCGATATTTCTATACTTTTTTTAATTGTTTTCATGTTTGTAGGTTATTTAGGTATTCGGTTAATCATATTTTAATGGCGGATAATTAAGCAATCTTCTCCACAATGCAATTTGCCCGATAATGTTAGCTTCACGATAAATGCAGAAAGAAAGAAACTCAAAATAACTCATCTTCATTTCCATATCATCAAAAACCGTATTGAGTTTTTCTTTAGTGAGAACTACAAGGCGTTCACGCAAAACCGGGCTTATCTTCTTCCAGTCATCAATAAAATCTGTAAGAGGCGGATAGCTTATCGCATTATTAATTCCTTTATTTCCGCTAAAAAGTTCAAATGCTGTTTGCTGCATCTCTGAACCAAATTGTGAAGCCAGCTCGAAACGTTGCTGAACCAGGCTACCCGCGAGCCATGCTACATGATTTGCCTGTGTATCAAGTCGGCTTTGTGCCGCGCCATCCGTAATTCCGTCTAATGCACGGCTAAAAAACCGGGTATGCATATCATACAAAACCAAAAATCCGTATATCCTTGAATCATTTACATCAATTTCAGTATTTTCCATGATAATTGCACTTT
>CAZSDN010000043.1:0-17045 GCA_964605595.1 uncultured Flavobacterium sp.
TAACCGTTTTGCTTATTTTTGCTTTTTACTAATCTTTTTTTATTAAAAAAATCAAGATTCTTGCAGGAATTTTCTTTAGGAAGTTTACTTTTGCAGTGTGAAAGATTTCATATACATAATTTGTTTTACATTGCTTTTCAAACCCATGCTTCCGGTGCTGGATTATGCATTGAATTATGATTTTATCGTAAGCGAGTTATGTCTTAATCGTGAAAACCCGATAATGGGATGTAACGGTAAATGTTATCTTATGAGCCAATTGGCACTTGCTTCCGATTTTGAAAAGCCACTTTCCACAGAAAAGAAACACAACGTTTTAGAGAGTAATGATTTGTTTTTTGACGCACGGTTGGGATATTCTCTTCCGGATGCCAAAAATCCTGAAAACACGTCATTAAATTTCAATTACTCTGATTTATACAACCATATCGGTATAGTATCGATTTTCCATCCGCCGGCTGTAATTTCTTAAATTTTCGTTTTGCAGATAAACTGCTTTTTTCATCAGAATATTTTTGATGAAACAATCCGCATGCTAAAAAATAATATTTAAGAATAAACAAATGAAAAAATATATAAAAAATGCAGTCGCAATAGTCGCGTTTGCCAACCTTTTATTGTCATGCAGCAATGACGATACTACATCACAAATTACAGGAAACGGAAAGCTTACACTTGAATTTGACAATGCTTTCGGAAACAATGATTTAATATTGGATACGCAACCAAATACGACTTCAGGAAATGAGGTTTTGAAAATCAGTTTGGTAAAATACATCGTTAGCAATATTGTACTTACAAAAGCCGACGGAACTACTTTTACTTATCCGAAATCCCAGAGTTATTTTATTGTTGATGAAGCTACTAATTCAAGTCGGTTTATCAGCTTGGAAAACATTCCTTCAGGCAATTACACAAAAGTTTCATTCGGGATTGGTGTCGATCAGGAGCAGTTTAATTTAGGAGCAGTTGGTCAAGGTGATTTTCTAGCTAAAGCCCAAGATGCAGATTTGCTTTGGAGCTGGTCAGCAGGATATAAATTCCTTGCTTTTGAAGGTTCATTCACTTCGGCAACCGTAGCGACCGCAACGCCTTTTATGGTTCACACGGGAAAAACAGGAACTGATTATAATTATACGACCATTACTGTCGATTTGCCAACAAATGCATTGGTGCGCGAAAATATCACTCCGGAAATTCATATTGTAGCCGATCTTTCAAAAATCATTGACGGGACAAACAAAATCAGCCTTTCTGCAAACAACATGAACGGAATGGGCGCGATGATCATGGGCGGCGCAAACCTTCCGCTCATTACGTCGAACCTGAACGGAATGTTTTCTGTTGCGCACGTACATAACGATTAATTAAAAGCGGGAACTGCTTTATTGCGGTTCCCGTTTTCAAATTATGAAACAGTCAATTTTAGCAATGATGCTTCTGTTTTTCCTTTGCGGATGTTCAGAAAGCAATGACGAGTATGTGAACATTCCGCTGGATTTGGAAATTCCTTCCAATTTCCCTGAAATGTTTTACGATTTGAGCCAAAATCCGCCAACACAGAAAGGTTTCGAATTAGGAAAAAAGCTTTTCTATGACGGCCGGCTTTCTTCTGACGGAGTTATATCCTGTGCGTTCTGCCATATTCAGGAAGATGCTTTTACGCATCATGGACACACGGTTAGCCACGGAGTGAACAATGCAATTGGTATGCGAAATGCGCAACCGTTGCAAAATCTTGCATTTCAGTCGGTTTTTATGTGGGATGGCGCTTCGGATCATTTGGATCTGCAACCAATAATTCCGCTAACGAGTCCGATTGAAATGGACGGAAACATCAGTAAAATCATCGAAATGATGAAAAAAGATGCAGTTTACAAAAAGCTGTTTTCTGAAGCATTTCCCGATGGCGCGATCAATTCAGAGCATATGCTTCAGGCGATGTCGCAGTTTATGGTAATGATGGTTTCATCCAATTCGAAGTTTGATAAATTCAGAAGAAACGAGCCGGGCGGGAATTTTAATCCGGATGAATCAGCCGGATATAACTTGTTCACTTCCAAATGCGCTTCATGCCATTCGACGGATTTACAAACGGATAATTCTTTCCGGAATAATGGATTGGCAGTGAATCCTGCGGTAAATGATGTTGGAAGATATCGAGTAACTGAACTTGCTTCCGATTATTATAAATTCAAGATTCCAAGTTTACGGAACATTGAAAAAACTGCGCCATACATGCACGACGGAAGGTTTGGAACGCTTGAATCGGTTTTGGAGCATTACAATTCGGGAATAACCGATTCGGCAACGCTTGATCCGATTTTAAAGCAAAATGGAATTTTAGGCATACCACTTTCGGCAGTTGAGAAAAGGCAATTGATCGCTTTTATGAAAACGCTGACCGATAATCAATTTCTTACAGATAAACGATTTTCAGAATTTTAGCTATGAAAAAAATAATTTTTATAACAATTACTTTATTTTCTTTCGGAAGTTTCGCTGCTTCGAAAGATAGCATTCCGAATTTATTCCGAATGAAATCAGTAGGATTAAAAACGCTCGTTTGCGATGCTTGTGGCTCTGCAACCGGAGGAAGTATGGGATTCAGTTCTATTTTGGATGATAATTTTGTTGGTGTGCGATACATTTACCAGCGTTATTCAAGCCGTGACGAAATCTTTGCAAATTCACCCAGAATTACTGAAAACTTCAATACAGTTCAGGTGTGGACAAAAATTCCGATTACTGAAAAAGTACAGATAACCGCTTTGATTCCGTATAATTTCCTTAATCGTGAACTTTTATCAGGTAATGACAAGATAAAAGGTTTGGGCGACATTACGGTTTTGGGAATGTTTACGGCGTTTTCGACCAAAAAGGATAGTACGGTTTTTAGTCATAAACTGCAAGTTGGCGGAGGTTTGAAAATTCCTTCGGGAGATTATCGCAACAGCAATAATTTGGGAACTGTAAATCCGGGTTTTCAGTTGGGAAGCGGTAGTTGGGATTATCTTCTTGCAACTGAATATGCGATTAAGCATAAGAAAATCGGTTTGAATACAATTATAAATTACAATTTTAAAACCATTAATGACAAGAATTATAAGTTTGGCGATCAATTGAATTATGGCGCAACCTTTTTCAGTCTTTTTGATGTGGATAAAGTCAAACTGATTCCGCAAATAGGAATTGCAGGCGAGGTTTACCAATCGAATGAGCAACACGGGCAAAGGCTTCCGAATACGTCAGGAGATATTTTGTTTAGTAAATTCGGATTGGAAGTTGGGCGCAATAAACTTTCACTTGGAATTAATGCAATGTTGCCAATTCAGCAAAACCTTACCGGTGGAAATGTAGAAGCAAAATACAGGTGGAACCTGAACCTGAATTATAGTTTATAAAAAAAGGCTGTCGTAATTGACAGCCTTTCGTTTTATTTTCTCTTTAAAATAAGAGAACAAATCAAAGTTACGATTATTCCAACGGGAAGAATTTCTATTAATGTCCATGCAACAAAGAAAAGCGGATTTTTATATTGTTCTGCGGCTTGGTTCATTTCATCAATTTGTGCCTGAAGTTCGGCAGCAGGAAGATTCTGGGTTTTTAATTCTTCGATTGCTTTTGCCATGTAATTTTCCATAAAATCGGGTAGATAATTATGGTAGATAAATGCCCAGGTTGCTACATAAAATAAGGACGCGATCAGAGCAATTAAAAAACCAATCCCGAATGCTTTTCCAAAAGAAACCTTTCCATTGTTTACTTTATCGCGGTAATTTTTTATTCCGACAAAAATAAAAGCAAAGGCAATGAGCATTCCGAGGTAGGTGAGCGCCATGCTCAACTCCATGTTTTCATGGTCTTTTGAAAGCATAAGCATTAAAACCGCCATCCATATTGAAGCTGTCAAGCCTGCGATTGAACCAAAAATAAGTACTGTTTTTTTCATAATATCGAGTTTAGATTAGGTTGCAAATGTTGGTTTAAATGATGAAAATATTCTCATACTTTAGGATGATTTATTCAAAATCGGTCGAAAGTACTATTGTAAAATTTGTAACTTCTTTGCTATTTCAACGGCTTGTATCCGGCGTTTTGCTTCAAGCTTTTCAAACAGGTTTGAAGAATGTGTTTTTATGGTGCTCAACGAAACATACAGTTTTTCGGCGATTTCTTGGTTACTCAAACCTTCCGACATTAATTGCAGGACATCGAGCTCACGTTTGCTTATTTTTCGCAAAGCAATTTCTTCTTCATTTAGTATAAAAGCCTTTTCAGAAGCCGTTTTTTCAATTATAATCGTTTCGACTTTTGGAGAAGATAATTTTTTTGCAAGCCATATTCCAAGAATTGTAAAAATAATTGCGATGCAAAACGCATACATTTCAAAACCCGAATTCATAAACAGAAACCGCACTTCAAGCCATTGCAACAAAAGCAAGAGTAAAGCCATAGCCAAGCCGTATAAAAGCAATTCCTTGTGTTTTTTTATTCTTTCTGAAAGCATACAATTTCGAAAGTCTCAAAGGTATAAATAAAAAGTGTTGACCTATAATTGTATATAAAACGATTTGTTATCGGATTTAAGAAAAAGGATGGTTTATCCGTAATATGATGTGTGTAGAAAATTGTATTTTACCTTCAGGGAAGGGGAACGTTATTCCCTTAATGAAAAGCAATTTTTATTCTATACGGTAATTCCGCATATTTTGTTAAGTTTTAAATCAGGGATGTTTAAAAAGGGCGTACTATTTTTTGGGTAATAAAAAAACACCGGCCAAATGACCGGTGTTTTCTAACATAAAACAAAAGGGAATTAGTCTACAACTACAGTATGCGTAACAAACTCAGTAGCCGATTTCTTAAATTTCAAATTGTAAGTCCCGGCTGTAGCACCTTTAAACTTGTAAACTGCGGTTTTCGCAACCGGTGTTGTCCCACAGTTGGATCCTAAGTACTTTGCTTCAACAGCAATGGTTTTTGTGTTTCCGTCGGCAGTTTCAACAAATTTGTTGAATGCACCGCAATTGTTGTCAACTGAAAAAGCTGCAGTCACATTGATCTCCTGATTGATATCAGCAGTTGTTGCTCCGGTTACAGCAGTAACAAAAGAAGTTTTTGTTTTCACTCCGCTTTTGCTGTCGTCATCGCTGCACGATATCAAAGCAGTTGAAACAAATAGGGCAAGGGCAATTGTTTGTAATCTAAAATTTTTCATAGCAATTTTTAATTAATTTGATTTCCCTTTAGATGGATCAGAATAAAGAAAGGTTGCTTTTAATGAAATGTTAAAGTTGGATTTTTTTGTAGGAGAAGGATGTAATTATTTTAGAACCAGAAATTTATAGTACGAAAAAAAATATAAAAAAATACCCGACTATTGCGGGTATCTATCTTTTAATTTGAAACAGGTTGGTGCTTTCCTTCCTTGATTTCCTCTATGAGTTTTTTGTTGAAAGCGGGTAAATCTTCCGGTGTCCTGCTGGTAACCAAGCCCTTATCTGTTACGACTTCGCTGTCTTCCCAAATTGCGCCTGCATTGATCAGGTCTTGGCTGATGGCTTTTACCGAAGTCATTTTTCTTCCTTTGACCAAGTTGGCATTTATGAGTGTTTGAGGGCCATGGCAAATTGCCCCGACAGGCTTTCCTGAGTCGAAAAATGATTTTACAAAAGCAACCGCTTTGTTGTTTACACGTAATTTATCCGGATTGATTACGCCTCCGGGCAAAACGAGTGCATCATAATCCGATTCGGCAGCGGTGTCGAGTGTTACATCGACCTTGTATTCTGTTCCCCAGTTTTTTTCAGCCCATGATTTTATGCTGCCGCTTTCCGGGCTAACAATGTGGACTGTCCAGCCTTGTTGTTCCAACTGTTCTTTTGGTGATTTGAGTTCGCTTTCCTCAAATCCGTGTGTTGCTAAAATTGCGATTTTCTTAGTCATAGTAGTACGTATTTAATTAATAGATTGGTTTTTAATAAATTTACGACTAAACAAAAAGTATGACTATTAAGAGGCTATTAAACTTTCGGTAATGTTTGTTAATGAAAAAGCTGCGGAATAGTATCATTGATTTGCAGTGAATGTAATTGTTGTGACCTAAAAGGGTACCACAACCTAGGTTTGTATAGGGAGTATCCGGAAGTATTACTACAGTAGCGGTACATGATTCGCTAAGAATTTGCCGAAGGATTTAAGGGTTGGATTTTGTTGGTTTTAGTGTGCCTATTGGGTTATTTGG
Organism: uncultured Flavobacterium sp.; assembly: GCA_964605595.1. GTDB lineage: Bacteria > Bacteroidota > Bacteroidia > Flavobacteriales > Flavobacteriaceae > Flavobacterium. The sequence continues at coordinate 6,248 of CAZSDN010000043.1, forward strand.
TATTGTGGGAAACCGTAAATACGTTTATTTACAGAATTTGTATATTTGGATTATGCCTAAAGTTTATAGCAAGACCGAGAAGTTTCCTAAGCGTGTAGATAATTATATCCTATACAGGCTGGACGATGCTATGGTATTGCGGGAGGTTAGCGGTTTTACTTCAAAGGCATTAAAGAACAGCCCGAAGTATGAAAACAGCCGTAAGAACGCCAGTGAGTTTGGAAGGGTATCGTCATTGTGCAAGAAGATGCGGCTGCTGTTGGGGGATGTACTGCCGAGGAGAAACAATCTGGCAGTATGCAATTCGCTGACAGCAGTTATGCGAAAGGCAATGGTATTTGATACTGTTTCGGAACGGGGAGCACGCAACCTGGCGACGGCATTTTTGGATGAACGTGCTAGGAATTTACTTTTGGGATATGACTTTAATCTGGACGTATGTTTGGCGGACGTTGTGAAGATGCCGTATTGTTATGATATGGTGCAATCGCAGCTTTGTTTTGGGAAGTTTTTTGCAGGCGAGGCTGTTGTTTTTCCTGAGGCTGCCAATACCGTTGGAATGCGCCTGCACCAGTTTCGGTTTAATTTTGAGGATGGGTTAGGCGTACTCATGTCGTCGGATTTGGTATTATTTTCGGATGTAGCTACGCTGGATGGTTGGGTATTGACGTGTGAGGTGCCGGATGGTAAAGGGGTTGTTTTTTCGGTTTTAGAAGTGCGGTTTTATGGTTATGAGGATGGAAGTTATGTGCCGGTAGAGGAGAAGGTGGTGTGTGTTGTGGGGATTGGGTAGTTTTTTGGAATGCGGATTTAGTGAATTTGATTTGTTATGGAAGTGTTTAAATTCTTTGTGGGTATGGATTACAAATCCTGCATTAGCGGAATTTAGCACAAAACCAGCAGATGCGCAAAATTGCTGTTAGCAGCTGGACATTAAAATTTACTCAATTTTTCAGGATTTTGCCTAGTATCGAAAAGGTTTGAAATATAAATGACTTTATTGTCTTCGTCAATCCAATAGATAATTTTATAATTTTTGAAAACGGTGTAACGAAAATCACGAACTCTATCTTCTAACAGAATTTCTTTTTGCCCGCCATAAGCATTTCTATCCAATGCTAAAGAAGCATCAATAATTCCATTGACTAGTTTCTGAGCAACTCCAACACCTGCATTGAATTTATAATATTCGAAAACATCATTTAATTTATCTTCTGCAATTTCTGTCCAATAAACAGTTAACTCCATTTTTGGATTTTAGCTTTCAAATCAATAGCAGAAATCACTCGCCCATTTTCTGAATCAGAAATCGATTGATCAATATCTGCGTAAAATTTTTCAAGACTCATTGGCTTCATCTCTTCTTCGAATAATTCAGCTTTACGCTTATGAAGTAATTTTTCGAGAACAATAACAATTTCTTCATTTTGAAGTCGGAGAAATTCTTGAATAAAAGATAATTTACGAGCTTCTATATTCATCTTTTCTATTTTTATTCAAAGATAATGATTTTTTATAATCGCGACAATTTTCGTCCAGCGAGTGTCATGTTGCTAGCGTCCTGTGGCTTTAGCGCTCCGTTCGCAAGCTCGGGTGCGACTGTTGCGGATTCTAACGCCAGCGACAGGCGAAGCACCCGAGCCTGTAAGGCGAACAGAGCGCAGCTAAATCGAAACTGAGTTCACTCGGCTGGACTGAACGAAATTAGGAAATAAAACGTAATTTCATGAGTTAATGCAGCAATAGCGTAAACCGCTGTTAGCTGACGTATCTATATTTTAATCGATAATTCAAGATGCCCACCCAAGCCAAGTTCTACAATTTTTTGTAATGTAGAAATTCTAACATCTTTAAGATTGTTTTCAACCTTTGAAATATATCCTTTATTTGTTCCTGCTTTTTCTGCAAGTTGTTCCTGAGTCAAACCTTGATCTAACCGAGCTTGCTGTATAAGAACACCTAATTTAAATTCTTGGTATCCATTTTCAAAAGTTTCTCTTTTCTGAGTTCCTTTTTCTCCATATTGCTCGATTACAAACTGGTCAAGAGATGTGAGATTATTTTTTTTCGCTTTCATATTCGTCTTTAATTTTCAGAGCTTTTTCAATTTCTTTCTTTGGTGTTTTCTGAGTTTTCTTTTGAAATCCGTGCTGGACAACAATCAATTTACCTTCGTCGAAGAAGCAAAATATTCTAAAAATGTCGCTGCCTGTTTGAACACGAATTTCATAAAGACCATTTGTTCCTTCCATGTGTTTCAGATAATCCGTAGGAACTTGAGGCAAGGTTTCAATTGCGGAAATTGACTGAGTTCGCTCGGCAAGACTGGACGAAGTTAGGAAATTATAATTTAATTTTATAACTTATTGTGCAATAGCGCAAAACCGCTGTTATAGCCAGTAGCTTTAGGCTATTATTATTTTTATTCTTATTTGTTCTTTTTTGTCGTCTTTTGGTGGTAAAATTTCAAATAGCACTTTTGTTCCCACTGAAATATCGGAAATTGAATGATAGTTTGGATTTACCGAAAAATAATGTTCTTTTACGTTGCTTTTTATAAAGCCAACTTTTCCACGTTCGTTGTCGTGTAGTATTCTTACAATTTCGCCTTCAAGGTTTTTATTAGTCGTTATTCTTGTTTTGTCAAATGATTTTGTTTGCTCTTGTTTAAAAGTACTCCAATAGTTTTTTAATTCCCTTTTCAAGTTTGGAAGTTGTTCTAATGGAATTTGAGCAAAACCTAAATTTTGTAAAGCGTAATCCAAAGTTTGCGGAACTTTCCATTCTTCTTGTTGTCGTAGTAGTTTTGAAAGCATATAATGTTTAAACGACAATTCCTTTTCTTGTTTCTGCTCTAAAATTATTGCAATCAATACGAGTAAACCAACTTTATATTCAAGGTCGCCAAAGTTGTTTATTGCCTCAATTCCATATTTGAACGCTTTGTCAAAATCTCCTTTTTCTTTGTATATTTCTGCAACCTCGTTTTGTATGAACCATTCCTTTTTTCTTCGCAAAACTTGCAACAACTCATTTAAAGCTTCTTCTGAGTTTCCTAAATGTTTTTTCGATAATGCAATTCTTCTAGCAAACCAAACCTCATTTGAATAATGAAATTTTTCAAATGTTTCAAGTGCTTTTTTGGATAATTCAAAACACTCTTGAAATTGTTGGGTTTCAAATAATGCTTTTGTTTTAAAGGCAAACCAATTTTCTTTGTCTGATGCGAGTTCCATTGGTTTTTTTTCGCCTTTTCTTTCAACTTCAATAGTTTTGCAATCAGTATCAAGATTTTCAACTGAGACTAAATCACAAAATTTGTTTACAACTGTCCAATTTACAGATGGTTTGTCCTTGAATTTTTTTAGTAAATACCCAAAGTTTTTCTCGTCTAAAACAACATTGTGTTGCTCAATAAAAGTGAAAATTACATCATAGTGATTTGTTTCAATCAATGCATAAATCATTTCATAAACAACAAATTTATTTAAGCCAATATCTTCTGGTTTAAATTCGGTTTTATTGTCTTTGAAAAACTTTAATGTTTCCGAAAATTTCTTTTCTTTATTAAGGTTTCTTATTGTTTGACTAAAATCAAATAGTGTAGGCATTAGTTTTCTTTCATTTGGTTAAAAATGATTTGAATTTCATCCCAAAATTCAATAGTTGTACAAGAAGTTGCAATTATTGAAGTAAAAAATCCATCTCCGTCATGATACAAGTCTGCAACAAGTATTTCTTTACCATTGTTTAATTGAATGGTGTCTTTAAAAGGAACTTGTATAATGTAATTAAAACCAATTTCTTTTAATTTTTGATTTAATTGCTCGTATGCTGATTTTCTCCAATTACTTTGAATAAAATTAAAGTCAGAAATTTGGTTTTCAGATTTTAAAATATTTATAAGTTCTTCGCCAAATTCTTTTGGTGTTGATTTCATCAAATTAGGCAATTTAAATTGCCCTTTGTTGTTGTAATAAACTGAAAATGTTGCGATTTCTCCCGAACTACCATTAATTTCATAAAGTTCTTGATAGTTTGGATGATTTATTAAATTGATTGATAAACCATTTTTAGCAATTTTATTTTCAACGAATTGAAATAATTGCAATAGTGATGATAGGTTTTCAGTATCAGGAAAATTATATTTTTCTGATATTGTTTTATTAGAGGTTGAAAGGTCAGCTGTTTTGTCTGCAACGTAAAACAATTCTTTTCCTTTGTCGATTTTTGGAACAGAAGGATTTATAGTTAATTTGAAAAAAGGACTAATCGGTTCGTAGTTTATTAAATTAATTTTTTGAGTTGCTCTAATTAAACCTGTGTAAATCCATTTAAAATAAGTTTCGTTTGTTTTTCCGCCACCAGTTTCTACATTGAAATAAATTTCATTCCATTTATAAGACATTGATTTATGCACGGTCAAAGCCCAACCGAAACGAATTTGAGCAGAATTTTTGAATTTGTAATATTCTGACGATGGAACGTTACGCAAATGTTTTTGAAGTGGTTTTTGTAGTTTTGATATTCCTTTTCGTGTTTTATGGTCGTATTTTTCTAACAAACCTTTTAGTTCTTCGTCAGCGTGAAATTTACCACTTTTGAAATTGGGTATTTCCTTTTCAGCAAGTTGATTGAGTAAAATATTAAATGAAATTATTTCCTCTTTTGAAAGTTCGCCTTTGTCGCTCAAACGGAAATTTTCAAAACTTAAAAATGAAAGAATGTGATTAGTTTCTTTGAGTTGTATTTTTGTTTGACGAAAATACAACGGTGTAAGTAATTTTACATCTTTTTTGATAAGGTCAGAAACGCTCAATATCGTTCCGAATTGACCGTTGTATATTTTCTTTGGTTCTGCAAATGGGTCATTTTCATCCTCAACACGAATGTTGTTTCCGAAAATTATTAAATCTTCATTTGTTAATTCGTTACCGTTTTTTAGAATAGAATTTTTTATCCAATAGTTTACTTTTTGTGCATCAGAATTTGAATAGCAAAGAATATGACAGTTTTTTTTATTCAATGAGTTTTCTATTTCGACTTTTAAATCTTCTTTGGCTAATGTTCTTATATTTTTTGAAAAATTGAAGGCAAGATTATTGAATGACTTTTGCCTAATGGAATTTACTACTTTCAGAGCTTCTGAAACAATGATTGATTTATTTTCTTTGTCAATTAACTGAAAAGCTCTGTTCTTGAAATTATACTCTTCATCAAAATATGCTGGATTCAATGAAGCTTCTTCGTGATTACCTATTGATAATTGAAAACTGTCGCCTATAAAAATGATTTTTCTTTTGGTATTTTTTAAATCAGTAAATTCTAAAAAATCGTTTAGTAACTTTCCAGAACCAAATCTCAAATCAACAGATTGATGATAATTGTCGGAAATTAAATGTGCTTCATCAACGATAAATATCGCTTCTTCTGTATCGTCAGACTTCAAAAGTGGAACGATTTCTAAATTCAAAGAATTTTCGGTTTCTTCTTCACTTTCTTTGTCTTCTACAATTGAAGTGTTACCACCATAAATGTAAGAGTATATACTTTCAAATTTTAAATTTGAACTTTTTAAAAGATTGTTTGATATTCTGCTTGACGAAGCAAATAATTTAACTTCAGTAATTTGATTGTTAAACGCAACTTCTTGAATGAAAGGAATTAAATGCGTTTTGCCACTTAATGAAGTTCCTTGTAATATGAAAATTTTTTCTTCATCTGACTTAATGAAATTTTCAATTTCATTAAGTGCTGATTTTTGATCAGGATAAAGATTATCAAAATCTAATTCGGTATGATATGAAGTAAAATCATTCGCTTGATCATATTTTTCAGAAGTGTCAAACAAGTCTGCTCTGAAAACTTCCTTAAAGAGGTCAAACGAGTTTTTAGATAATGAAACTTCTTTGTCGGAAATATCAATAATATCCTTTATTGTTTCCAGATAAGTATTCTTGTCAAAAATTAAGAAGTTCAATTCTTCATTTGGTGGAATTTTTCCAATTAATTCAATCGGTTTCTGAAAACAAACCGCTCTAACGGTATGAAAAGCATTAAAGCTGTCGCTCTGCGAAAGTTTTTTTGAAATTTGCTTTTCAACAACCTTTATAAATCTTTCCTTTTGTGTTTTTAGTTGAATAAAAGGATTGATTGAACTTCCACCTTTTATTTGTTCTCCGCTTTCATTTGTCCATTTGCCAAAGTCAAATTCAGATTTAGCATTTTTCGGTAAAGTTATTTTTCCACCAAAGTTTTTGAAATCAATAATTAAAACGGCTTTTTCAGTTACAAGTAAAGCATCAATTTGAAGTCGTTTTTCAACTTCGCATTCAGAATTAGCAATCAGTAAACCATCAAGAGAATATTTGTCAAACATCTTTTTCAGATTGTCCGAAAACTCTCTAAAAAAAGTGTTCTCATAATTTTTTGTCGCTGTTCCTTTTCTGATTTCTAACATTTCTGTCTGTACGGTTTTTTGTTTTTAGCACTGTCGTTGTGCTATTGGCTATAACTCATAAATAGACATACTCATATGATTATCTTTAACAGTTTACAAATAATTCACACCTATCTACTTAACAAATATATTACTAATTTCTAACCACTAGTTACGCTTTTCAATAATCAAAAAAACCGCAACTGCGGTTTTTTATTCTTAATGTATATCTGAAGCAAAATTTCCTTGATTATTTATTTAACAAGCGTTCTAAATATTCAACTTTATCTTTTTCTGCCTGAACTAATCTTTCATAAAGTTCAACAACTTTATCCAAAGGATTAAAGTTAGGTTGGTATTGAAAAAATGAAGCATTGTCGTGATTGTTAACTGTATTTCCAATAATGTTGAATACTGCTTCTTCACTAAAATTACGAATCGCCTCACTCGAAACCCCTAAAGCTTCCGCAATTTCCTTTAACCGTGAATCCTCAAGTTCCTCGCTGTTTTCCATGTTGCTGATTGTTTGCTGGCTGACGCCGAGTGCTAGTGCAAGCGCTTCCTGTTTCATACCGCGTAGTTCGCGGATGCGTGAGATTTTTCGTCCGATGTGGGTTGGATTTTGTGTGGTCATGGCGTTTGATTTATTGTTCAATCAAAAATAGGGAAATAATTTATATGTTGGTTTTTTGTGCGGGAAGAAATTAGCGGATTGCGTTGTAAAACTTCAACCGGCTATTATGCAAAACGCCGGCATATGCCGGCGTTCCTAACCAAACTAAAACAAGTATGAAAAACTTATGCTTTTTGCGACTGGTTCCTGAAAACCAGTGTTCCGTCAAAACTGTCGAGCAGAATTATGCTTTCTGTTGTGACCTTTCCTGAAAGTATTTCTTTTGAAAGCGCGTTGAGCACTTCTTTTTGTACCACCCTTTTTACCGGCCTTGCCCCGAAATGCGGATCATAGCTTTTTTCTGATAGATAAGCGATTGCTTCGGGAGTTGCGTCGAGCGTAATGTTTTGCTGTGCGAGCATTTTGGTAACGCTCTTTAACTGCAAGCCAACAATCTCACGTATGTTGTTTTCTGTTAAAGGCGTGAACATTACGATATCGTCGATTCGGTTGATGAATTCCGGGCGAACCGTTTGTTTCAGCAAGCCAAGCACTTCGGTTTTTGAAGCTTCGGTCGCGGCTTCAACGCTTCCTTTGAGGTTTGTGAATTTATCCTGGATTATTTCGCTTCCCATGTTCGACGTCATGATGATAATCGTGTTTTTGAAGTCGGCAAGACGTCCTTTGTTATCGGTCAATCTTCCTTCATCCAAAACCTGGAGTAAAATATTGAACGTGTCCGGATGCGCTTTTTCGATCTCATCGAGCAAAATCACTGAATACGGTTTTCTTCTCACCGCTTCGGTCAGTTGCCCGCCTTCATCATAACCCACATATCCGGGAGGCGCACCCACCAAGCGGCTCACGCTGTGGCGTTCCTGGTACTCGCTCATGTCGATTCGTGTCATTGCATTTTCATCGTCGAACAAATAGGAGGCAAGTGCTTTGGCCAATTCGGTTTTCCCGACACCGGTTGTTCCTAAGAAAAGAAAGGTTCCGACCGGTTTTTTCATATCCTGCAAACCGGCACGGCTACGGCGAACAGCATCACTTACCGCTTCAATAGCTTCTTCCTGACCAACAACACGTTTGTGCAGTTCGTCTTCGAGTTTCAGTAATTTTTCACGCTCGCCCTGAAGCATTTTGGTAACCGGAATTCCGGTCCATTTTGCTACGACTTCGGCGATATCTTCGCGGGTAACTTCTTCTTTGATTAAAGAATTCCCGGACTGATTTTCCTGCAATTGAACCAATAACGCATCGAGTTTTACCTGTGCTTCCTTGATTTTTCCGTAACGGATCTCGGCTACTTTTCCGTAATCGCCATCACGTTCGGCACGCTCGGCTTCGTGTTTGAAATCTTCAATTTCGGTTTTTACTGATTGTATATTATCGACCACATCTTTTTCTGACTTCCATTTTGCGAAAATCTCGTTGCGGTCTTCTTTGAGGTTGGCAAGTTCAAGTCGGAGGATTTTTAGCTTGCTTTCATCGTTTTCACGTTTAATCGCTTCAATCTCAATTTCGAGCTGCATGATTTTCCGGTCCAAGACATCCAACTCCTCAGGTTTGGAATTGATTTCCATTCGGAGTTTCGATGCTGCTTCGTCCATTAAATCAATGGCTTTGTCCGGAAGGAAACGGTTTGTAATGTAACGCTGTGATAATTCCACTGCGGCGATAATGGCATCGTCTTTAATCTGGACCTTATGATGGGTTTCGTATTTTTCCTTGATTCCGCGTAAAATTGAAATCGCACTTTCGGTATCGGGCTCGTCGACCAATACTTTTTGAAAACGGCGTTCGAGCGCTTTGTCTTTTTCGAAATATTTTTGGTATTCGTCTAAAGTCGTTGCGCCAATTGCACGGAGTTCACCTCTTGCTAACGCAGGTTTCAGGATATTCGCCGCATCCATTGCGCCTTCGCCACCACCGGCTCCGACCAAGGTGTGGATTTCGTCAATGAAAAGCACGATGTCGCCTTCGGCAGCAGTAACTTCTTTTACAACAGATTTCAGGCGCTCTTCGAATTCGCCTTTGTATTTTGCGCCAGCGATCAACGCACCCATATCGAGTGAAAAAACGATTTTGTCTTTCAGGTTTTCAGGAACGTCGCCATCAACAATCCGGTGCGCCAGACCTTCAGCAATTGCAGTTTTACCAACACCGGGTTCACCCACAAGCATCGGGTTGTTTTTGGTGCGGCGTGTTAGGATTTGCAATACACGCCGGATTTCTTCATCACGTCCTATAACGGGATCGAGTTTGCCATTTTGAGCTAATTCGTTGAGGTTCTTTGCGTATTTGTTTAGTGAGTTGTAGTTTTCTTCTGCGGAAGCAGAGGTTACCCGTTCACCTTTACGCAATTCATCAATTGCCGATCTTAGCCCTTTTTCGGTAACGCTCTGGTCTTTTAAAATTTGAGCCACTTTACTTTTTGATTCGAAAATCGCAAGCAATAAATGTTCGATAGAAACAAACTCGTCGTTCATTTTTTGAGCGATAGTTGCTGCCTGGGTCAATGTTTTTGACGCTTCGCGGGATAATTGCATTTCGCCACCACTTACTTTCGGAAAGCTTTGCAAAGTGCTGTCGAGGATTTTTTCGAAAAGCTCAACATTCACATTAAGTTTTTTCAGAAGGAAAGGCGCGACGTTTTCATCGACTTCAAAAATGCCTTTGAAAATATGTTCATTTTCAATTTGCTGATGGCCAAATCCCTGCGCTATTTGTTGCGCTTTTTGGATGGCTTCCTGTGATTTGATTGTGAAATTATTAAAATTCATATGTTATAATATTGTTGTTGTGTAGTATACTTTTGATGTTAAAAACGTAACTTGGCTGTAGCATTTCAATTTACATTCCAATACAAGATTCCAGACAAAATGACGTTTTATGTAGCTTTTAAAGCTTCTAAATCAGTCAAAATGTCCTAAAAAACGACAAAATGAGTATTTTCAAAAACATATTCGGAGATTCAGAAAAAGGAAATTCCAGTCAACATTTAAATTGGATAAATCTGACACAATTAGAGCAACTTGACGGAATTACTGAAAGTTCATCAACAAAACCGATCCTGATTTTCAAACACAGTACGCGTTGTGCGATCAGTAAAATGGCGTTGAGAAGTTTTGAAAGAGAATTTAATCTTCAGGATAAAATTACGCCTTATTTTCTTGACCTGCTTGAGCATCGTGATATTTCAAACGAGATTGCACAACGTTTTAATGTTGTCCATCAATCGCCGCAAATAGTATTGATTCATAATCAGGAATGTATTTATGATGCTTCCCATGAAGATATTCATGCTCAAAAACTCAATTCGTTTATCGGCAATTAATCCAAATACAAACTTCATAAAAAAGTGCTATTTTTGGCGACTGCTAATAATAGTATTATGTATTCGAAACTTTTCTTTTTTACTTTACAAAGGCTTGTCGTGCTTTCTATTGCCGGAATCGTGATTTCAGTTTTGCACCATCAGGATTTTATCGTAATGCTGATTTTGGCTTTTTTTACGGGTTTGATTTATTCACGGAAAAGAAAATCGAAAAATGTAAAAATCTATTATTTAGGTTTTTTAGTCTCGGCAATTGGTGGAATATTCGCCGAAAACTGGGGAATTCAAAGCGGTTTGTGGAAATACCATGATTTATCAAATGGGCGTGAATTCCCGTATTGGCTTCCGTTTGCGTGGGGATTGGCATTTTCTTTTTTATACAGTTTTGAGGCGCGCTACATCAAAA
>CAZSDN010000043.1:17055-20868 GCA_964605595.1 uncultured Flavobacterium sp.
CCACAGTTGGTGAAATTGTAACGGTTCAGCTTGGTGTATGGACGTATGTTGGCGATTATAAAATACTCGGAATTCCGTTATATGCCATCGGTTTGCTGGTTTTATTTCACACTGCAACATTCCTTTTACTTTATATTGTAAATATATATTGGAAAACGCAGGATCCGGTTTTCTCTACAAAATCATTCAAAAAACCAGAAGCTGAATTGAAGTAATTATTTCGAAATTTTATTGCGTGTAATTATATCTTTCAACTTCGCTTTTAAATCTTCCCCGGTGTCGTAAACCATTTGCTCGTTTGATGGAAACGGAACAACTCTTCGGTCGAAATATGGAAAATACTCAGTTTCCGCAGCGCGTTTATCACCTTTATAAGTAGAATAAATATTTTCAAAAATAAATTCGCTCGAAATAGGAAACGTTTGTAATAATTGATTCGTTTTAAAATTAATGTAATCGACTTTTGCGGTAACCTGTGCCGATTTGAACTGGCGGAATTCATAAATCGAAATCTTCACCATTTTCATGTTGTCAACCATAATTGCCTTGCCCAAACTGTCTTTTACAACATTTCCCTGGCGGTCGGTTAGTTTTTTGGTGCCAACTTTTACTTGCTTTTCTTTGATAAACTCTTTTTCTTTTACCTGTTCAGGCGAAATATTTATCTTACGGAAATTCATTACAATTCCGTAATCGTAATCGATTCCTTTTTGGCGATTACTATGGTAAACCGTCCATTTATCATTTAATCCATACGTGCTGAAATCGAGCAAATCATTTTCCAAACGCACCGGAATCACCATGTTTGTTTCGTTTTTAGTGTAAACGCTTACGAAATCGGTTCCTTTGAATTGCGCATCTTCAATGAGTTTTTTTACATCTTTGTAATTTGGCGAAAGCTTGTCGAGATACACCAAATCTTCATAAGCACGACGCGAATTCACTTTGTTATTCGTTGCCAAAAGCGCTTTTGTATTGGTATATAAATATTTTGTCAATGCATTTTTACTGTTTACGATTTCTTCCGAATAATCGTCAAAAACAAACGTTGCATTGCGGTTTTCTTTCAAAATTTTCAACGGAAGTATCGGCCTGATCTTATTCTGACGATTATTCAACAACACATAGGTATCATACACTTTCTCAATGTTCGAAGGATTCGCCTCTTTCAAAAGCAAATCAATTTCACGAAGATCGCGTTCTTTCGCCTTTGCATACGCTTCCTCAAGCAAATACACATATTCCTGCTTGCCTTTTTTGTCCTTATTACTGCGCAAACCCTGAACGGCTTTATCAACGGCGCTGTCATAATCGCCCGATGTGAGCAGGCTTTTGGTTTGTTTGATTCCACATGAAACCACTATAAGAAATGCAAAAAGAAACGTAATTTTCTTCATGATGTAAAAATTTGGACAAATATATAATTTATGAAGCATGTTCCTGCTGTCCGCTCTATCTTTTGTTTGCTTACGCCCGTTCGCTCCGCTCGGGTCGCTGCGCTGCACAAAAGGATGCCGCTTCCATCAGGGCTAGGCATTGTTTTCAAAATGAAAAACCCGGTACGAATTGCCCGGGTTTTCAAAATTTCTGAAATTGTTTTATTTCCTTACAAAAGGCGGTAAAAGTTTACTGTGCACTTCGCCAAACCCGATACGGATATCATTATTCTGGCACCAGCCTTTTATGCGTACGGTATCGTTGTCGTTTATAAATTTTCTTTCGCTTCCGTCTTTCATCTTGATCGGATTTTTTCCGCCCCAGGTCAGTTCGAGCATCGAACCGAAACTATCCGGCGTTGGCCCAGAAATCGTACCGGATCCCATCATATCGCCCGAATTCACACGGCAGCCGTTTGATGTATGATGCGCCAATTGCTGGCTCATTGACCAATACATGTATTTAAAATTTGATTGACTTACAACCGTTGGTTCAGAATTTTCGGGCTCAATCTCAACTTCCAGGTTAATATCGAAAGCGTTTTTTCCTTTTTGCTGTAAATAAGGAAGCGGATTCGGATCCTGTTTCGGACCTTTGCATCGGAAAGGTTCCAAAGCGTCCATCGTCACGATCCACGGCGAAATCGACGAAGCAAAGTTTTTTGCCAAAAACGGCCCAAGCGGAATATATTCCCATTTCTGGATGTCGCGCGCGCTCCAGTCATTCAGTAAAACCATTCCGAAAATATAATCTTCGGCTTCATGAACAAGGATATTTTCGCCCATTATATTGGCATCTGTTGTGATAAAAGCGGTTTCAAGTTCAAAATCAATTAATCTCGAAGGTCCGAAAACCGGAGTTGTTTCACCATTTGGAAGCGTTTGTCCCATTGGCCTATGAACCGGAATTCCTGAAGGAACAATTGTAGAGCTTCTGCCATGATAACCAACCGGAATGTGTAGCCAGTTGGGCAAAAGTGCATTTTCAGGATCGCGGAACATTTTGCCAACGTTGGTTGCGTGCTCTTTACTTGAATAAAAATCGGTGTAATCTCCAATTAAAACAGGAAGCTGCATTTCGATATCTTCCATTTTGAAAATTACAATTTCACGGTGCTCGGCATTATCTCTTAAATCACTGTTTTCGGTATCAAAAATATCGGCGATACGGTTTCGTACTAAACGCCAGGTTTTCTTTCCGTCAGAAATAAAATCATTTAAAGTATCCTGCATGAACATATCGTCGGTAAGTTCAATGCCTTCGAAATAATTAAGTTGTTGCAATGCGCCAAGATCTATGGCAAAATCACCAATCCTCGTGCCTATAGTAATCACATCATCTTTAGTAAGGAACACGCCAAACGGAATATTTTGAATAGGGAAATCGCTATTTTCGGAGACTTCCAACCAAGATTTTCGGTTTGGGTTATTAGCAGTAATAGGCATATTGATTTGGTTTAGTTTGTTGAAAATTCAGTTATCAAATATATTATTATATGTTAATTTAACAAACGGTTTTTGTAAATTTGGAAACTTTTTAACGAAATATTACCAAATGCAACACGACGAACAAATTTTCGACCTTATTATAGAAGAACAAGACAGGCAAATCCAAGGATTAGAACTTATTGCATCAGAGAACTTTGTAAGCGACCAGGTTATGGAAGCGGCAGGTTCATGCCTCACAAATAAATATGCCGAAGGTTATCCCGGGCGCAGGTATTATGGCGGCTGTGAAGTTGTTGATGTTGTTGAACAAATTGCAATTGACCGTGCAAAAGCACTTTTCGGTGCCGAATATGCAAATGTGCAGCCGCATTCAGGCTCGCAGGCAAATACGGCGGTTTATGCGGCTTGCCTGAAACCCGGTGATAAGATTTTAGGTTTTGATTTGTCGCATGGCGGACATTTAACGCATGGTTCTCCTGTGAATTTTTCAGGAAAATTATACCAGCCTGTTTTTTATGGAGTGGAAAAAGAAACCGGACGTTTTGATTACGATAAAATCCAGGAAGTTGCTGCAAAAGAACAACCGAAAATGATTATTGCCGGAGCTTCTGCTTATTGCCGTGATATGGATTTTGCGCGTTTCCGCCAGATTGCTGATAGTGTCGGCGCGCTTCTTTTAGCCGATATTTCGCATCCTGCCGGATTAATTGCAAAAGGTTTGATGAACGATCCGATTCCACATTGCCATATTGTAACGACAACAACACATAAAACATTGCGCGGGCCAAGAGGCGGAATGATTTTGATGGGCAAAGATTTTGAAAACCCATGGGGATTGACAACTCCAAAGGGTGAAATAAAAATGATGTCCAATATATTGGATATGTCAGTTTTTCCAGGAAATCAGGGCGGCCCTTTAATGCATATC
>CAZSDN010000044.1:0-5616 GCA_964605595.1 uncultured Flavobacterium sp.
AATTTTCGAAGAAACTTTGCTTCCTCCCAAAACGGCAGTAACCGGTTTTTCAGAATCTTTCAAAACTTTATTAAGGCTTTCAATTTCTTTTGCCAATAAAATACCGAAGCATTTATCATTCGGGAAAAATTGAGCGATAATCGTTGTAGAAGCGTGCGCCCGGTGTGCCGTACCAAATGCATCGTTTACATAAATGTCTCCTAATGAGGCCAGTTCTTTCGCAAAACCAACATCCCCAGATTCTTCTTCTTCATGAAAACGAAGATTTTCAAGCAGCAAAATTTCTCCCGGCTTCAAATCATCCGCAGCTTGTTTTGCCTCTGGCCCAATGCAGTCTTCTGCAAATTTCACTTCAGTTCCAAGTATCTCTGAAGCTGTTTTTACAATATGTTTTAAGGAATATTTGTCCTGTTTGCCTTTTGGCCTTCCAAGATGCGACATCAGGATTACGCTTCCGCCATCGGCAAGAATCTTATCGATCGTTGGCTTAGCGGCATCGATCCGGGTTGTATCAGTAACATTGAAATTTTCGTCCAAAGGCACATTGAAATCTACACGGATTAATGCTTTTTTATTTTTGAAATTGATATCGCTTAAAGTTTTCATATTGCTAATTTGCTTTTATTATTTTATCGGATTCACAAATATAGTTTTTTCTATGGACTAAAAAATGAAGCAATATTCGAAAACAGGCAAAATGCTTAACGAAAACGTTATAATAATCGTAGAATAAAAAGTTGGCAACTACAATCCGATAGGTAATTTTAACCGAAGATTAATTTTTTAAATCTTATTAGACTTATTCATTCCTATTTATTTTTGCATAAAAGTCCTTTTCATAACTGGCGCTGATCGGGATTTCTTCTTGTGCGATATAAATAATTTTGTTGCGTATTTTTTCAATTTTTGAAATCTGGACTATAAATGACCTGTGCACCCGGACAAATTCTGCTGCCGGGATTTTTTCTATAATTGATTTCATGGTCATTCGCGTAACAACCGTTTTTTGGTTACTGACATGTATTTTGAGATAATCGTCAAGTCCTTCAATGAATAAAATATCTGCAACCGGAATTTTCATCAGACTGTAATCGGCACGGATGAATAAAAATTGTTGTTCTATTTTCTGGTTTTGGTTTTGTAATTCATATTGCGCCTTTATTTTTTCCATGGCAAACAAAAAACGTTCCTGCGAAATGGGTTTCATCAAATAATCCATTGCGTTAAGGTTAAATCCTTCAACTGCATATTCGGCATAAGTCGTTGTAAAAATGACCATTATTTTGTGTGGAAGTTTCTTTACAAAATCGATTCCGGTAATGGATGGCATATTGATGTCAATAAATAAAAAATCGACCGGATATTTCTTCAGGTATTTCAAGGCTTCATCAGATTTTGTAAAGGTTTTCTGCAAATCAATATATTCGATTTTCCTGCAGAAATTTTCCAAAATCGCCAGTGCCGGCCGCTCATCATCAAGTGCTATCGCTTTTATCATATGATCGATAGTTTTAGAATAAATTTCCCTTTTATTTGGTTTCACTATAATTGCTGAAATATATAATTATTGACACTGCCACGCAAATTTTATGGGATTTTTAACCCGTAAGAAATGTTTACTTCCAGGCTAAAATAAATTCTAAAGCCAAATTTTGCAACTTTCCACTATATTTGCCCTATGCAGTTTTCAAGTATTTTAGGACAGGAACACATTAAAAACCATCTGGCCAAAAGCGCGCTTTCAGGAAGGATTCCACATGCGCAGCTTTTCATCGGGCCCGAAGGCAGCGGTACATTGCCAATGGCTATTGCATACGCGCAGCTTATTTTGTGTTCAGATTCAGGAAATGAAGCCTGCAACCTGAAATTTGAAAACCTTTCGCATCCCGACCTGCATTTTATTTATCCGACGGTCAGCACTGAAGGCGTAAAATCCAAACCAAAAAGTATCGATTTTATTAACGACTGGCGCCAGTTTTTGGACGGAAATCCATACGGAAGCCTTTTCGACTGGTACAGATTGCTCGGCGTTCAGAACAAACAAGGTGAAATCCGGGTTGATGACGCGCAGGAAATCCTTAAATCATTGGCATTAAAATCCTACGAAGGCGGTTATAAAATCATGATTATCTGGATGGCCGATAAAATGAACATTGCCGCTTCGAACAAACTTTTAAAACTTCTGGAAGAACCATCCGACAAAACGCTTTTCATTTTGATTTCTGAAAACGAGGAAGATATCATCCAGACAATCCGTTCGCGTTGCCAGGTTTTACATTTTAACGCCTTAAGCGAAAAAGTCATCGCCGATGCCTTGGTTTCACGGGAAAAAATTGAGTTCCGGGAAGCTTCGAAAATTGCACATCAGGCGCAGGGAAATTTTAATAAAGCGCTGCAATTATTGCATGCCGATGGCGAAGATGTGTATTTTGAAAAATGGTTTGTTGATTGGGTTCGCGCCGCTTTTCGCGCTAAAGGTAATGCTGCCGCGATTCAGGATCTGATTCAGTGGAGCGAACAGGTTGCCGCTTTGGGGCGCGAAGCACAGAAAAAATTCCTGAATTTCTGCATTGATATGTTCCGCCAGGCGCTGCTTTTGAATTATCAGGCAACAAGCCTTGTTTTCATGGAACCGAAAATTGAAAAATTCAGGCTTGAAAATTTTGCGCCATTTGTCAACGGAAATAATATCAACGAGATTTTTAAGGAACTTTCGGATGCAATGTACCACATTGAACGTAACGGGAATGCAAAAATTATCTTGACCGATTTATCCATAAAACTTACACGTTTAATCCATAAAAAATAAAATTATGTTCAATTATACCGCTTCAACCTTGGTTTTGGTTTTACTTGCCGCAACATTCATACAATCTGCTTATGATAAAATAATGTACTGGAAAGGCAATGTTGAATGGCTGAAAGGCCATTTCGCTCAAACCCCGATCAAAAACATGGTTCCGGCTTCGCTATTCCTGATTTTGGTTTTGGAATTGGTTTCGGGAATTTTATGCATTTCCGGATGTGTTGAATTATTGGTAAACCAGGGACGCACTTTTGGAAAATATGGTGCCGTTCTATCGTGCATAACCTTAATTTTCCTGCTTATCGGCCAGCGAATGGCTAAAGATTATGACGGCGCAAGAACTATCGTGATTTATTTTGTCCCGGCCGTACTTGCCGTTTATTGGCTTAGCTAATGATTTTCTGCATTTAATGCCGCTTTGAATAATTTCAGCTCGTCCCAGGTAAATTGATTTCCGTATTGTTCCTTTAATCCGTTAAGGGATTCTTCATGGTAATCTTTAAAAGCTTCCGAGAGCTGGATAATTTTCTCTTCGGATAAAACCTGGGAAATCGCAATTGTTTTATTTTCAATAAGTTTTGCAAGATGTGAATTGATGGTTTGCTGTGTCAGTTTGCGTATTTCGGCGATTTCTTTTACAGCAATATTTTGCTGCCAGAGTTCGTATGTTTCCTGGACGGTTGATTTTTTCGGCTCTTTTTTGCCTTTCTTTTTTGAACTATAGCGATCCGTATCCTTGTCGTCGTCAATAAGCGTTATATTGAGGTTTTTGAACTGCTCGCGGATAGATTCATATTTTTTGATTTTGTACGATTTTATTTCTGCTGAATAAAGTGTTTCTTTTGAGATTTCCATTCCCGAAACGACTGTTTTAATTAGCAGTTTGGCTTTCATCAAGCGTAAAAGCATTTTGGTCTGCAATTCTTCCAAAGCGATGAGTTCGTCAAAATAGGATTTGGCCTTTTTGATCCGCCTTATTTCCTCGAGTTTCCATAAAAGCTCATGTACGAGTTTGTCCATCGGAAGGAAAAAATAATCGTATGCTGCATTCACTCTTTCAAAAATGAAATTAAAATCAATTTCTCCCGGCTTAAAAAGCTTGTCGAGCTGATTCATGAATTTTGCGGCCGGTTCTAATAAACCCCAGATTATTTCTGTTTGCTTTTTTGCCCATAACGCATGTTTGTTTTTTTCTGATTTTCCACTTTCGGCACCGTAGCTGAATTGATGGTTTCGCCATTCCTGCGCCAGATCGTTCCAGTAAAAGCTGTCTCTGAGATAATTATGGATAAACTTTTTGGTTTCATCCAGTAAAGTAGTTTCCAGAATTGATTCGTCGGTTTTTCCCAGCGAATAATCCATTACATCCTGATCGTTTGTGATGCCGTTCATTCGCAGCGGAGAAAGCAAAACGAGCCCGTTTAACGACCGCAAACGAGAAAGTGCGACATACGCCTGTCCGGGCAAAAAAACCTGCGACACGTCGAGCGCGGCTTTATCAAAAGTGAGTCCTTGGCTTTTGTGGACAGTTATCGCCCATGCGAGTTTGACCGGATAATGGACAAATGTCCCTAAAACTTCTTCTTCAATTTCTTTCGTAACTGGATTGACCGTATATTTTATATTTTGCCATTCGTATTTTTCGACTTCGATTGTGCGGTTTTCTTCGGGAAAATGAACAAGGATTTCTGCTTCGGAAAGCGATTTTACAATTCCCATCTTTCCGTTGAAATAATTCTTATCGATGGAAAGATCATTTTTGACAAACATGACCTGTGCGCCTGTTTTTAGCTTCAGGTTTTCTTCTACCGGGAAAATTTTCTCCGGAAAATCACCAATAATCTCCGGATAATAATCGTGTTGTTTTCCGCTTAAATCCTTCAATGACTGCGTATTAATAGCATCAGCTTTTGCATTATGCGTGGTAAGCGTTACAAATCCCGGATTTTTTTTCAGATCAAAATCAGGCTTGACAAAATCGTTCAGTATTTGAAGATCTGTCTGTGAAATCGTATTGTTTCTGAGATTATTAAGTATGGAAATAAAAGAATCGTCGGTTTGTCGGAAAATCTTTGAAAGTTCTATATATAGCGGCGGATGAAGCTGTATCACATGCGAATGGAAAAAGAACTTGCCATTGTAATATTTGCGTAATGTTTGCCATTCTTCATCTCGTATAACCGGTGGAAGTTGTAACAAATCGCCAATAAAAAGCACCTGGACACCGCCAAAAGCTTGCTTGTTTTTACGTACCGTTTGCATCATGAAATCAATGGCATCGAGTAAATCAGAGCGTAACATGCTGACTTCATCAATAATCAGCAATTCCATATTTTGGATAACTGCCTTTTTTTGGCCACTCATCCTGAAATGGCGGCGCAGTGAATTCCTGCTTTCAAACTTCACATTATCAGAAAAATAAGCTTCTGAATTATCCGGGATAAAACCCGAGAAAGGCAACTGGAACATGGAATGGATTGTAACTCCGCCCGCATTTAAAGCCGCGATTCCGGTTGGCGCAACAACAACCGTGTTCTTGTGCGTAGTTTGGATAATTTGCCGAAGCAGCGTGGTTTTTCCCGTTCCGGCCTTTCCTGTCAGAAAAACCGAACGGTTGGTTTGATTGATGAATTTGAGGGTAAGTTTTGCGGCTTCAGATAAATTTTGCATGGCTTATAAATTTGACGATAAAAATAAATAATTTTTAAATCAACATCAATTTATTTTAAAGCTTTGAATTTCAGTAAAATAATAAATGAAGCCTTCAATTCTTTAGAACTGAAGGCTTTATTATTTTACTGAAATTCAAA
>CAZSDN010000044.1:5626-14454 GCA_964605595.1 uncultured Flavobacterium sp.
CCACTTAAAACGATATATATTATTCAGAATAGGATTATTTCTTATCTTTTTTAGCTTCCTTATCATCTTTTTTGTCAGATGATTTGTACTTTTCGTTTAATAATTTTACGACTTCATTTGTGATATCGTATTTGTCTTCAGCATACAAAACCGTTGCCTGCTCACCTGTTCCGTAGATATAAGAATATCCTTTTTCTTTGCCGTAATCTTTAATGAATTTTTTTACGTCAACAACTAAAGAGTCGATCTCTACGGCGTGCTGTTGCTGCAATTGCTGAGCCAGAGACTGGGCTGTATATTGCAGTTCCTGTTGCCTCTTTTGTAATTCGGCTCCTTTTTGCTGTGCCCACGCCTGTCCGTTTGCCTGTGCATTTTTTTGAAAATATGCCGCGTCAGATTTAAAATTTGCTTCTTCTACTTCAAGTTTCCGCCCGATTTCCTCGCTTTTATTTTTGTATTTTTCGTTTACGTCTTTTGCTTCCGTATATTCATCCATTAATTTTGAAGTATCAATGTAAGCTGTTTTTATTTCTTTTACTTCAGCAGCCTTGTTACAGGAAATGATGGAAATAGCGATCGCTATAATTGCAAATGATTTTTTCATTCTTTTGTTTTTTTTAATTGAGCCCAAAAATAGGAAAAATACTTTATAAAATTTTGCCTTACCTAATAAATGGTTTTTACGATTTCGAATCCCTAAAAAACTACCATAAGGATTATTTATGAATAATTGCTTGTCTATGTTTTTTAGTTATCAGAAATGGCTTTTTATAAACGCTTCAGGTGAAAATTTATTTTTTTTGAATGGTATTAGATGTTTTAATTAAAAAACGTTCTTTAAAATGCCTTATTTTAATTTTTGGTGTTTTTTAATACATAAATATGCGACGAATACTCATTTTTTGATGCTGCTTTTAGATTAGAGTTTAATCCGACCCAAAATGCTTTGAAAAAGTTCATCTTTCCGTTTTTATATTTTTCTGATAACAGGCTCACGTAAAATGAATCGAATTTCATCGGAAATACATTAACCAACTCTATATTTTCCTTTTCAAAAATCAATTTTATCGAAGTCTTTGAAAAATGCCACAAATGCCTTGGCACATCAAATGCCGCCCAGAACTCTTTATAATATTGCGCATCATAGGATTTAAAATTTGGAACAGCAATAAAAATAGTTCCGTCAGGTTTTAGCAACTTTTTTAATTCAGCAACCTGAGCTTCAAAATCCGGAACATGTTCTAAAACATGCCACATTGTAATAACATCAAAAGAATTTTCCTGAAGTTCAGTCGTTGCATTTACAAAAGAAACTCCTTTTTTTAATGCAATTGTCTTAGCTTTTTCATTAGGTTCGATTCCGGTAGTTTGCCAACCATTATCTTGAGCAGCTTTTAGAAAGTCTCCTGTTCCGGCACCAATTTCGAGGAGATTCCCTTTATTTGGATGAAAAGAACGTAATAATGTCAGTTTATTTTTTAAAGCCTTGTTTTTTACTAAATGGTATAATTTTTCAAATAACGAACGCTTTCCGTCTGTATGTGATATATAATCATCACTTTCATAATATCTCAGCAAATCGCCGCCTTTGGGCTGAGGCGAAGTTACAAGCATATCAAGAACTTCATCTTTGTAAAGTTCAAATTTTTCACCCGAAACAGAATGGTCTTTAACCGTTAAAAAGTGTTTGTAGCGTGATGCATCCATCATTTAGAATTGTATTCGTCTTTTAGTTTTTTGAGATAATTGACTGCTAAATTATAAAAAATTGATGTTTCCGAAAGGCTGTCTTCATTTGTTTCACTCAGCAGCGAAATGGCTATAAATTTTGGCGCATCGGCATCAAGAGGATTTGGATTTTGATTCGTCACTATAAAATCTGAAACCCTGAAAAACTTTTCCAATTCATTATTATCATAAACCAATACTTTAAATTTTTCACCAGAAATGGTAATCATAAAATCATTATCCCTGACAGAACTCAAAGTAAATTTATTGATCAGGAAATCCTGAAACCGAAAGTTATTCTGGAGGTTTTCAAAAATAAACGCATTCAATCCTTTTTTATCCAAAAAATCTTTGCCATCGGGTAAAATAACATAATCCGGAATTGTCATACGTTGTCTTGCCGCACATCCGGAAAACAAAAAAAACAGTAGAATAATTACCGAAATCCTTTTAATGACAATGCCTGGCATAATTCGTTTCACGTGGAACATCATTTTATCTTCCCATGTAAATTAATAATACTGAAATGTCGCTTGGCGAAACTCCGCTGATCCTTGAAGCCTGAGAAATTGTAACCGGGCGAATTTTACTCAACTTTTGCTTTGCTTCTATCGACATAGATTTGATTTTATCGTAATCAAAATCTTCAGGGATTTTTACATCTTCCAACCGCGTTAGCTTGTCGGCGTTATTTCTTTCCTTATCGATATAACCGGAATATTTAACCTGAATTTCGGCTTGTTCCAGAATTTCATTATCTAAAGTATTTTCTTTTAGATAATCCTGAACTTTTTCAAATTTAAGCATATCTACCAAATCAATTTGCGGACGCGAAAAGATCTTGAACATTTTATCGCCTTGTGAAATAAGCGCAGTTTCTTTAGCTTCCAGGATTGGATTTGTTTCTGCAACCGTTATACTGGTTTCCTTGAAGAAGTTTACCATTTTTTCGGCTTCATTGAATTTATGTTCCATTCTGCGCATTCTTTTTTCAGATGCCAACCCAATTTCAAATGATTTAGGCGTTAATCGAAAATCGGCATTGTCCTGCCGTAAAAGCGTTCTATATTCTGCCCTTGAAGTAAACATGCGATACGGCTCTTCCGTTCCTTTTGTGATTAAATCGTCTATTAAAACACCGATATAAGCTTCATCACGCTTTAAAATAAGCGGGTCTTTATCATTGATTTTCAAATGCGCGTTAATTCCGGCCATCAGACCTTGTGACGCAGCTTCTTCATAACCGGTTGTTCCGTTAATTTGCCCGGCAAAATACAAGCCTTCAACAAGCTTTGTTTCCAGCGTATGTTTCAATTGCGTGGGCGGGAAATAATCATACTCGATTGCATAGCCCGGACGGAAAAATTTTACATTTTCAAAACCGGCAACAGATCGTAATGCTTTGTGTTGAATATCTTCCGGCAATGAAGTTGAGAACCCGTTCACATAAACTTCAACCGTATTCCAACCTTCAGGTTCTACAAATAACTGATGCCTTTCCTTATCGGCAAAACGATTGATTTTATCTTCTATCGAAGGACAATATCTTGGGCCGAGGCTCTTTATCCTTCCGTTGAACATTGGAGAACGATCAAAACCTTCGCGCAGAATATCATGAACATCCAGCGAAGTATACGTCATATAACAGGATTTCTGGTGAACCAATGGTTTTGTTTCATCAGAATAGGAAAATTTATCCGGATTTGCATCGCCTTTTTCCTCGTTCATTTTCGAATAATCCAAAGAGCGCCCGTCGACACGTGGCGGTGTTCCGGTTTTCATTCTTCCTGCCTCGAAACCTGCGTTAACCAAATCCTCTGTAATTCCGTATGCGGCACTTTCGCCTGCTCTTCCTCCGCCAAATTGTTTTTCACCGATATGAATCAACCCATTCAGGAAAGTTCCATTTGTAAGCACAACCGCTTTGGAACGGATTTCAACTCCGAGTGAAGTTTTTATTCCTTTTATTTTTCCGTTTTCAATAATCAATCCTTTTACCATTTCCTGGTAAAAGTCGAGATTTGGAGTAGCTTCCAACATCAAACGCCATTCTTCTGCAAACCGCATCCGGTCACTTTGAACGCGCGGCGACCACATTGCCGGGCCTTTCGATTTGTTGAGCATTTTGAACTGAATCGCCGTTTTGTCTGAAACAATTCCGGAATATCCGCCAAGGGCATCAATTTCACGAACGATTTGTCCTTTCGCAATTCCGCCCATTGCCGGATTACACGACATTTGCGCAATGTTTTGCAAACTCATAGTCACTAAAAGCGTTTTTGAGCCCATATTAGCGGCGGCGGCGGCGGCTTCTGAACCCGCATGACCTGCACCAACAACGATTACATCATATTCTTCCTGAAACATTCTGTCTTTCTAATTTACGTTCCACGTGGAACACTTTCTATAAGAAAAATAAAAACTATTGTTCCACGTGGAACATAGCAATTTTTTCATCTTCTTTTAACCTCATTGATTTTCCGTCTGATTCGGTTTTATCTTTATAGCCGCAGTAATGCAGGATGCCATGAACGATGACTCTTTTCAATTCTTCTTCGAAAGAAACATTAAAATCCTGAGCATTATCTTTGACCCTTTCAATCGAAATAAAAATATCGCCGTGTAATTCATTTCCTACAGAATAATCAAAGCTGATAATGTCGGTTAAATCATCATGAGCGAGATATTCTACATTAATTTTATGCAAATACTCATCATCGCAAAAGATATAATTGATTTCTCCTTCACTTTTATTTTCAGATTGAATTACACTCGAAAGCCATTTTTCATAGATTTCTTCATTTTGCAATTCAAACTCGGTTTCGTAATTAAAGCTTATCATTCTTCTTGAAATATTCCTGAACCTTAAGGTTAAAATTGGAATGCAAAGGTAAGCTTTGTCTGTTTAATATTTCTACGCTGTTTAAATATTGTTGCAAAGCCGGATTCAAGGCATTTGTTTGATTATTAAATTCCTTTCTATTGGTTTGTGACTGGCGCTTTTTCTCTTCGCCTTGTTGCTGGATTGCATTATCAAGTTTGAGTAATTCCTGCTTTACATTGAGGATTTTGTGCAAAACTTCATTTTTGAACCCTTTGTTCAAAAGCTGTTTTTCAATATCTTTCATTTGATTTAAAGCGTTCTGGCCACTTCCGCCCAAACCTTTCTTCTCTAATTCTTTTTGTAACGCTTCGCGCAATTGCCGTTGCTCTTTATAAATTTCCATAATTGCTTTTGCATCGCCTTCGCCATCGCTTCCTTCACCTTGTGAATTGCCTTTTCCGTCTTTTCCGCTTTGAGGTTTCCCTTTATCGCCTTGTTTTCCTTCACCTGGTTTATCTCCGGGTTTTTGGCCCGGTTTCTCACCGGGCTTTTCTCCTGGTTCATCGCCGGGTTTTTCACCTTGCTTATCACCATTTTCCATTCCTTCTTTCATTTTTTGCCCAAGGCCTTGCTGTTTCTGAATAATATCAGGCAATTGCATTCCTTCTCCTTGTCCGGGTTTTGGCTTGCCGCTTCCCATTCCTGACATAGACATCTGCATTCCGTTCATAACATCGCTTAACATATCTGCAAGCTTATTCGATGCAGCTATTGCATATTGCTGATGTGAAACGCCTTTTGGGATTTGAGATTCGACTAAAGTTTCCAAAGATCTGTCGATATTATAATGCACATTTCCGATTTCTTTATTGATCTCCTCGCCTATTTTTGGGTTGCGCAGCGACATCGCAAACAAACTATCGTCAACGTGCTTGAACTGCAATTTCAAATCCTGCTGGATTTTCAGATTTTTATTAAAAGACGGCGAACCACGTTTTAGGCTTTTAAATTGCTTCATCAAATCTTCTTCTGAGAAAGAAAAAGCCAAAAGATTATCCAAAATCTGACGCAGCATTTTTACATCTTCATCCATTTGCTCCTTTTCACCGGCTTCCATGCTCTGGGACATTTTGGCGCTCATTTCTTTCATCTTTTTAGCAGCGCTTTTTTGCTTTGGCTTTGCCTTGTCCTTCTGGTCTTTCCTGAGCTCATCAGAAGCTTTTTTCATGTCTTCATCGATGCTCTTTTCCTTATCGGCATCTTTTGGAATATCCATCGGAGCTTTCAGCTCTTTGTTTTCTTTATCGAGCTGTTTCAGATCTTCCTTGATTTTATCAAACTCTTTATTAATCTCGTCTTGCTTTTCAGTCGTATTTTCCTGATCTTTTTTATTAGAAAGCTCTTCCTGCTTTTCAGAAAGTTTCTCTAATTTATCGGCAACTTGTTGCGCTTTCTTTTCGACATAATAACGTTTAGTAAGCTCTACCAATTGTTGCAGGTTTTTTACCTGGTTTTTGGATGTCTGCTTCAGCTTATCCATCTTTTCAATCAGGTCTTCCTGTTTAATTTTATCATTGAGCTCTTTTAGTTCATCGAGCAGTTTTTGGGTTTCTTCAGAAACTTTTTCCGCTTTTTCAATTCGTTCAAGAAGTTCTTCTTTCTTTTCGTCTTTTTTGTCGGCTTTGAATTCTTCAAGATTTTTCTTCATCTTTTCGGAGAATTCCTTCATTTTCTGATCCTGGTCTTTTTGCTTCTTAATAAAATCAGCAACCTTTTGCTTGTCCTTAAAGTCAAGGTTCTCTTTTTCCTTGGTCATTTTTTGAAGCTTATCAAGATCATTTAATTGCTTATCCTGGTTTTTGATGGATTTCTCAAGACTGTTCAGGTTACTGTTTTGCTCCTGGAACATCTGGTCTTCTTTTTCTTCGTCGGTGGCAATCCTATCGGAAAAAACCGATGATTTTGTGCTTTTAAAATTATGAAGCGCGTCGTTATCAAAAACCTCGAAATAATATTCATATGATACGCCTTGTTCCACGGGAAGCGAACCCGGAAAACTGAAAATAAACTGGTCGAAAACATCCTTTTTTACTGGCAAAACGGCTTTCAGGCCTTTCTTGGGATCATTTTTCGGATAATAAACAATCTGGAGTTTTGACAAACCGTTATCATCTGTAACCTGGCCAATAACAATGTTTTTATCAATTTTCAAACTATCGGGAGCATTGTTTACGGAAATCTTCGGAAATTGATCCTTGATAACTGCAATCTGGTAATTCAGTTTCTCGTAATGTTTTACTTTATTATTAGACGTTAAAATCTGATAATCAATATTTTGTACTATATTTTTGGAAAGGCTGAAATTACTTTCCGAATTGGAAAAAGGAATAACCGTATTCATGGCCGACCACTCGACATTGTTTGTTGCCAAAGCCGAAACTTTCCATGTTACACGCGTACCTTCGGGAATAATTGCATTTCCGGTTCCTTTGATTATTTCGGGCTTTTTCCTTAGATATGACGGGAAATCAAGAACCATTTCAAAGTTGGCAATCGTTGGAACCGCTACAACACTAAGCGTATAATCTGCCGAAGAAATTTTATTTGCTTCCACGTGGAAATC
This sequence comes from uncultured Flavobacterium sp., assembly GCA_964605595.1. Lineage (GTDB taxonomy): Bacteria > Bacteroidota > Bacteroidia > Flavobacteriales > Flavobacteriaceae > Flavobacterium. Next base: position 12,802 of record CAZSDN010000044.1, read on the forward strand.
TATATCCTTTACAGGCTTTTCAAAACGGTATTGAAATATGCCCGGAGAAACATTTTCCATTGAATAGGTTTCATCGCCAATATAAATCATTGCGTTTTCGGGAACAATTTTACCATCCGACTTAACCTGAAGGATAAAATCATTTCCCTGTTCAGTTTGCAGTTTATTGTTCAAAACCACAAACTGGAACGGCGCGGGCGGTAAAAACTGCTGCTTGAAATTCACAACCCTGTTCAAACTTTGCGAAATCATTTTGCTGTTTCCTGAAATGTAGAAAAAAGCAAAAAACAAAATCGGGATAATCGCTAAAGGAAGGTATTTTCTGTTTCTATTAAAGTTTATTGCGTTTCCGAAAGGAATTGGCTGCAATGAATTTGCCTTTTGTTCGATTGAAGCCAAAAGCAATTCGGATTTATTTGAATCGTTTGAAAGCTGGAGGAAATTCGTCAGCCTGTCGTTTACTTCTGTGAAATGGCTTCCGATGATTTGCGAGGCATCGTTATAATCAATCCCTTTCCGGATTTTGAACAGTTTCGAAATCGGAAACAAAATAAAACGCAACAGCAGGAAAAGCTCAACGGTAACGAAAGCCCAGAATAAAACCGTTCTTCCGGCGGGTTTCAGCCAAAGGAAATATTCGATAAAAAGCGTAAACAAAAAATAAATCAAACCCAACCCGACGAAAAAAATCGTCCCTTTTATGAGTTCGTTCGTATAATATTTTTTTATAAAAGCTTCTAACTTCTGATAAATGAGCGATGTGGATTCCAAAATCGGCATACTTTTATTTGTAACCGCTAAAAGTAATAATTTATATGAATAAGAAAATGTTAAAAAAGGCGTTAGGTTTTGGACATTGGGTTTTGGGAAAATCAGATTTAACTATAGATTCTGATTCCCGGGAAAATCAAAATCGCCAAAGCCTAATACCCAAAACCCAAAACCTTTACCCTATCTTTGCAAAAAAAATTTCAAAAAAATGTCTAAGCAAGTACGCGTGCGTTTTGCACCAAGCCCAACCGGCCCGTTACATATTGGCGGCGTTAGAACCGCGCTTTTCAACTATCTGTTTGCAAAAAAACATGGCGGCGTTTTCTATTTAAGAGTGGAAGATACTGACCAGAATCGTTTTGTTCCCGGCGCTGAAGAATACATTATGGAAGCTTTAGACTGGCTTGGAATTGCTCCGGAAGAAACTGTCGGGAGAAATGAAAAATTCGGGCCGTACCGTCAAAGCGAGCGCAAACATTTATATAAAGAATATGCAGATCAACTCATAAATTCAGGTTGGGCGTATTATGCTTTTGATTCGGCTGAAGATCTGGATCAATTGCGGAAAAACGCTGAAGAAGAAGGAAAAACGTTTATTTACAATCATTCGGTTCGAAATCATTTGGATAATTCTTTACTTATTTCGAAAGAAGAAACCGAAAAAAGAATTTCAAACGGCGAACATTTCGTAATCCGCTTTAAAATCCCGGTTGATGAAACCTTGCATTTGCACGACATTATCCGCGGCGATATAAAATTCGAAACCAATTTGCTTGACGATAAGGTTTTATTCAAAAGCGACGGAATGCCAACGTATCATTTAGCCAATATTGTTGACGATCATTTGATGGAAACTTCCCATGTAATTCGTGGTGAAGAATG
>CAZSDN010000044.1:14464-20618 GCA_964605595.1 uncultured Flavobacterium sp.
ATGGCTTCCTTCAATGCCGTTACACGTTTTACTTTATAAAGCTTTTGGCTGGGAAGCACCTGAATTTGCACATTTGCCTTTGATTTTAAAACCTGTCGGAAACGGAAAACTTTCCAAAAGAGACGGTGACAAAATGGGATTTCCTGTATTTCCATTGGAATGGAAAACTGAAGAAGGAATTTCATCAGGTTATCGCGAAAAAGGATTTTTTCCTGAAGCCGTAATTAATTTCCTTGCGCTTTTAGGCTGGAACGACGGAACCGATAAGGAATTATTTTCTCTTGAAGAACTCGCGCAATCATTCGATTTGAAACGCGTCCACAGAGCCGGTGCGAAATTCGACCCTGAAAAAAACAAATGGTTCAACCATCAATACCTGATCAAACAGGACGACGATGTTTTGGCGAAAGCCTTTGCTCCTGATCTTTATGAGAAAGGAATTCCGGTTGATTACGGAACTTTGGCAAGAATCGTTTCCCTGATCAAAGAACGTGCACATTTTGTGTCGGAATTCTGGGAACTTTCTGATTATTTCTTTGTTGCGCCGACATCATACGACGAAAAAGCTTCAAAAAACTGGAAAGAAGAAACGCCGGTTTTAATGAATCAGTTGATTTCGGTTCTGGAAAATATCGAAGATTTTACATCTTTCAATATCGAAACAATCGTAAAGGAATGGATGGCATCAAATGAAATCGGAATGGGAAAAATCATGCAGCCGTTCCGTTTGAGTTTGGTTGGCGCTTTAAAAGGTGCACATTTATTCGATATCGTTGAAATCATCGGAAAAGAAGAAACGATAAAACGAATTCGGAAAGCCATTGAAACTTTATAAAAACAAGCTCCTTTATCCGGGAGCTTTTTATTTTGTAACATTTCACAAATCACTGCGTATAAATACCGTCTAACCTTAAACAAAATAACATGGACATTCCTTTAATTGTTTTTGGCGTTATCGCCCTTTTCATTTTTCTTTCCGCTTTTTTTACCGTTAAGCAACAAACCGCAGTGATTATTGAACGTTTTGGTAAATTCCTTAGTGTCAGAAATTCCGGTTTACAATTAAAAATTCCAATAATAGATAGAATTGCCGGCCGCGTAAATTTAAAAATCCAGCAGCTTGACGTTATTATTGAAACAAAAACCAAGGATAACGTATTCGTAAAACTTAAAGTTTCTGTTCAGTTTAAAGTGATCCAGGACAAAGTGTATGAAGCTTTTTATAAACTGGAATATCCACACGACCAGATTACGGCTTATGTTTTTGACGTAGTTCGCGCCGAAGTTCCGAAATTGAAATTAGACGATGTTTTCGAAAGAAAAGACGATATAGCCATCGCCGTAAAACGCGAATTGAATGAAGCAATGACCACTTACGGGTATGATATCATCAATACATTGGTTACAGACATTGATCCTGATATTCAGGTTAAAAATGCAATGAACCGAATCAACGCTGCCGATCGTGAAAAAACCGCAGCCGAGTTTGAAGCGGAAAGTTCCCGAATCAGAATCGTTGCTAAAGCAAAAGCCGAAGCAGAAAGCAAGCGTTTACAAGGACAAGGTATCGCCGACCAAAGGCGTGAAATCGCACGTGGTTTGGTAGAAAGTGTTGATGTTCTTAACAAAGTCGGAATCAATTCTCAGGAAGCTTCGGCATTGATTGTTGTTACACAACATTATGATACGCTTCAGGCGATTGGCGCCGATACGAATTCGAATTTGATTTTGCTTCCGAATTCACCACAAGCCGGAAGCGATATGCTGAACAATATGGTTGCCTCTTTTACGGCTTCAAACCAGATTGGCGAAGCAATCAAAAAAGGAAACACAAAAAGCCTGAAAAGAAAATCAGACGACTTCAAACCTTCTGACGATTACAAAAACCTGAGGGAAAATGAAGATTTATCCGATGGTTATGATTCAACAAAATAAAAATTAATTACAACAAAAAAGAGGCTTAACCGCCTCTTTTTTTATTTTAGCCTGAACAGCTTTTTGAGTATAAAAGAAATCCCAAGTGTTTTTACCGGACCGGCAATTGCGCTTAATGCCATTTTTGGGACATCGCCTATTAAATTCCCGGGTGAAAGGCTTTCTTTCGTTTTATCAAAACTCTGCATCATTCTTTTGAACTGGATTTCCTTTTCCAATGCCAGGATTTCAAGATCTCTTTCTATTTCGTCGTAATCAGTATATACTTTAGCCATAATTATAATTTTTAATCGTTGAAAAAGTATTCAGAAAATTTCTTAAGAATCGGGCCTTCGACGATATCATCCTGTACTTTATAAACAATAATGCTTAAAACCAGGTAAATTCCGCCCACAATCAGGAAGCCATAGGCAAAATTATCAAGCGCGTATCCAATTCCAATCGCAGCAGCAATCGAAAAGAAAATCGTTACAATTACCAACATGACGCTCAGCAAAAAAAGCTTGAGCATCATTGTGGTCGATTTCATGGTTGCCTTGAAAAGCCAAAGCTTGTAATAGGAAACGTTACTTTCCAGAAACGCTTTCGCTTGGTGCAGCAAATCTTCCGAGTTTTCTTTTAGTTCTTCAAAAGCCATAGGATTTTATTTTTTAGCAGCCGCAGAAGTTGCAGAAGCTGCTTTTTTCAATTCTTCCAGTTTTTTCTCTAAAGTCGAAATCACGTCTTCGGTTTTATCGTCAACGTTTGCAACTAAATTATCGAATGAAGATTCAAGATCCAGTTTTGATTTTGCGAATTTAGATTTCAGCTTATCAGACAGATCGTCGAATTTATCTTTCAATTCATTTTTCTTATCGTCAATTCCGCCTTTGATTTTACTTCTTGTATTCGAACCTTTATCAGGAGCAAATAAAATTCCGAGTCCTGCTCCTATCGCGGCACCTGCTAAAAGTGCCAAAACTGTTTTTCCTGAGTTAGCCATAATGTTTGATTTTTGAATTAATAAATTGTTTCGATTTTTAATAATTCTAAAGTTACAAAGTTTATTAACAGTTTGCTGTTAAGAACAGGTTAAAGTAGGTTTCTTCCATCTGAAAAACCAAATAAAACAAGCTAACCGATTTAAAATATAAAAACATAATTCGTATTGAAATATATTTTAAAATGCTTTAAAATGGATTTATAGAAGCCAATTTTAATCTCTAAAACTTATAATAAAATAATTTTATATAAGAAATGCCAATAATAAAAAAGCCCCTTAATTAAAGGAGCTTTCATAGATAAAATTTATTTTAAAACTTATTGTGCTTTAGCTATTTCAGTTTCAAATTTTTTGAAATTCTCCGGATCACTTTTCAGATTTTTGATAACTTCAAGCTTTACAAAAATGGATTCGCTGCGTAACGACATAGCATATAATTTCTCCAAAACTTCCGCATCAATATCCGAAGGTTTTATTTTATCGGAATATTTCAGAAGGAAATTTGAAAACAATAATGAGCTTTTGTTGTTGTTTATGTTTTTTTTCAGTGAACTCTGCAGTAAACTAAAATTTGAAATCGTTGCAATCCCCTCGCCTATTGATTTTTCAATCGCAAAACGCTCTTCATCTGTGGAAACTTTGAAATATTTATTGATTTCTTTCAACGAATTATTAATACTATTTTCTTCTTTTTTACCTTTTTCTTCCCACGCATCTTTTAGCCCGACAGTTTTGTTGAAAACCAGTTTTCCAATAGTAGAATCTTTATCAACAGTGAAATAACCCATACGCTGAAACTGAAATTTATCTTCATTTTTAGCATCTTTCAAACTCGGCTCTACAAATCCTGTAACTATTTTTAATGAATCCGGATTTACGAACTCGAGGAAATCTTTTTCTTTATGCGAATCAGGCGCTTCGTCAGTAAACAAACGATCGTAAAGTCGGATTTCTGCTTCAATCGCATGATTTATAGAAACCCAATGCAAGGTTCCCGAAACTTTTTTCAAACTCGCTTCAGTACCGCTTCCGCTTAAGCTATCCGTATCATAAGTTGCGTGAATTTCGGTGATAGTTCCTTCCGAATCTTTTACAACGCTTTCACCTTTAATGATGTAAGCATTTTTAAGGCGGACTTCTTTTCCAATACTTAAACGGAAAAATTTCGACGGAGCATCTTCCATAAAATCCTCCCTTTCGATATAAATTTCACGCGAAAACGGAACTTGCCTTAAACCTGCTTTTTCATCTTCCGGGTTATTTTCAGCATCAAGCCATTCTTCTTTTCCTTCCGGATAATTCGTAATAATCAGCTTCACGGGATCCAAAACAGCCATAACACGTGGTGCGGTTTTGTTCAGATCTTCACGAATGCAGAATTCAAGAACCGAAACATCGATCAGGTTATCACGTTTTGCAATTCCGATCGTATTTGCAAAATTACGTAAAGAAGCCGGTGTGTAACCTCTTCTTCTCAAACCCGAAATCGTTGACATTCTTGGATCGTCCCAACCATTTACATAATTATCCTGAACCAGTTTGAGTAACTTCCTTTTGCTTACAACTGTGTGTGAAAGATTTCTTCTGGCAAATTCACGTTGTTTCGGACGCACTTTTGTTTCATCAAAAATCTGATCTAAAAACCAATCATACAATTCACGGTGCGGCAAAAATTCTAGCGTACAGAACGAGTGTGAAATCTGCTCCAAATAATCACTTTCTCCATGCGCCCAGTCATACATTGGATAAATACACCAATCATTTCCGGTTCTGTGATGATGTTTATGTAAAATACGGTACATAATCGGATCACGCATTAGCATATTTGTCGATTTCATATCGATTTTCGCGCGAAGAATATGTGTTCCTTCAGTAAATTCTCCATTTTTCATTCTTTCGAATAAATCAAGATTTTCGTCAACTGAACGGTTTCTGTATGGCGAATCAACACCTTCGGTAGTTGGCGTTCCTTTTTGCGCAGCCATTTCTTCTGAAGTCTGGCTGTCAACATAGGCTTTTCCTTTCTTGATAAAGAGTATCGCCCAATCATATAATTGCTGAAAATAATCGGATGCATAACGCTCTTCGGCCCAATTATAACCAAGCCATTGCACGTCGCGCTTAATCGCATCAACATATTCCTGCTCTTCTTTTGCCGGATTTGTATCGTCAAAACGGAGGTTTACCGGAGCATTGTAATCAATTCCCAAACCGAAATTCAATGCAATCGCACTAGCGTGGCCAATGTGCAGGTAACCATTTGGCTCGGGCGGAAAACGAAAACGAAGCTTCTCATTTGATAAACCGTTTTTCAGATCGTCTTCGATAATTTGTTCGATAAAATTCAGCGATTTTTCTTCAGTTGACATATTCAAAAATTTGAGCCGCAAAGTTATTAGATTTTGAGCCGAATTTTAGCAATTTCACGAATTTTTATATTGAATTCCTTATTTTTGATATAGTAAAATAAACACTATGGGAACCATTAAATTAAAAAATATAAAGACATTTTCATATCACGGTTGTCTTGAAGAAGAAAGTAAAATTGGTTCTGATTATAAAGTAAACCTCGAAATCAAGACAGATTTGCGAAAATCTTCAGCTTCGGATGAATTGAAAGATACGGTCGATTATGTACATCTGAATAAAATTGTAACCGATGAAATGGCCATACGATCAAAACTTTTGGAGCATGTTGCACACCGTATTATCAAAAGGATTTTCAGTGAAATTCCGTCAGTTTCCAGAATCGTTCTGAGTGTTTCTAAAATTAATCCACCAATTGGCGGTGATGTTGAAGAAGTTACGATTGAAATGGAAGAATATCGTAACTGATCTTAAAATTGGCATAATTTAAAATTTGAAATTAAAAATATTTTATTAGATTTGCCGTCCAATCATGGCGTCGTGGCCGAGTGGCTAGGCTGGGCTCTGCAAAAGCTCCTACAGCGGTTCGAATCCGCTCGATGCCTCAAAAACCTTCAGTTAAACTGGAGGTTTTTTTATTTTAGGGAAAATAAGGTAAAGAAATCGCTCGATATATCAAAATTCAAGACTTCAATAAAGGTTTTCATTTAAGCATTGTCCGAAAAATAATGTGGAATAGCATGAGTCCGGATGCAATACTTAACAAAATATGTGGAATTACCGTACTCAGAAAAATGAATTTTTTTAGATGGGATACAATGCTTCCCCTTCCCTGAAGGTAAGATACCATTTCTCCGTGACACAATTTTA
>CAZSDN010000045.1:0-16616 GCA_964605595.1 uncultured Flavobacterium sp.
CAAAAGTTAAATTTAATACTTTTAAACTGTCTGAAAAATGGGGAAGTTTACCAAAGAGGGAAGGCTACACTTTCAACATAAAAAAAATAAATCTTGACGGAACTTTTAATAATACATTTCATATTAATGGTAATTACTCTTATGAATTTACTTATGCCGAGCCATTTCCTACTTTTGGAGACAGCAGATCCTATGTTTTGATAAAAGAACCCGATGGAAAATTCTTAATTGCCGGCTTTGTTTATAATCAATTTAGTACACCCGGATTTTCTGCAATAAGAATAGTTGAAGGTACTTTAGGATTACATACCAATACTAATTATGAAAATTCATTATATCCGAACCCCTTTTACAACAAAATTATTTTTAAAAGTACTACGCCAATAAAGAACATTGAAGTATTTGATTTAATTGGAAGAAAAATCAACAATCCTCTCTTTCAGTATGAAAATAATAGTTCCTCGATAGATTTATCGCACATCACAGAAAAAGGAACTTACTTAATTAAAATCACAACACAGAAAAATGAAATCATCATTAAAAAAATAATTAAAATTTAATAACTGCAACAGCGGTTTGTATTATTGTTCAGAATAAAATATTTTATCTTCATCAAAAAATTTGCTTCGGTTTCCGGAACCGTCTTAAACAAAATGAAACAATTTAAAGCAACATCTACCGACTCAAAAAACTTCAACCTGACTGTCGACAATATCCATTTAGGAAATTTAAAATATCTGAAATGGTATTCTTTTCAAGCAGGTATTTTATTAGCAGATAACTCTCAGTACCAGCTTGAACCAAAAGGATTTTGGGACTCGAGGATTGAACTGTTACAAAGCGGGGAATCCTTGGCTGACTACAAATTGAGTTGGAAAGGGATTATTATCAACACCAAATTTGATGATATTGAAAAAAGTTATCTGTTAAAACAGGAAAGCCTTTTTAGCAGTAAATTCGTGCTTGTCAATTCAGAGGAAAAAGAAGTATTATCAGTAGAATCGGACTTTAAATGGAATACATTACACCTTGATTATCTCATCACGGTTTCTGATGATTTTGACTACTATGTCCACAAAGGATTATTCTTATTGACAATTCTTCATTGCATAAATTATTATTTAAACAATAATGAACGAACAACTGTCTAATGATTTAACCGGAACAATAATGTAGGAAAAATCGTTATTTTCTTTATTTTTCAGCAAAATGCTTTATGAAACATATATTCCTTTTACTTTCAATATTTTATTTTTCTGCGAATGCACAAGAATACAAATTCAATTATTTAGCACAGTACACATTCCACAATACAGACGCAATGCATTATGCAAACTTTGAAGACGACTCATATTTTTTGTCGATCTTTAAGGATTCTGATAATACTATTCATGCAAAATTGTTTGATGCCAGAAGGTTGAAAATTCATTTTTTGAAAGTTGCCGTAGACAATTCAAACGGGATTAGCTTTAGTTTTAAATATGAAAAGAGCAATAATTTTAAAATTGACCGTAATAGGTTTCAAAATCATGACTATAGGCTCACAAAATTTGAATCTGCAAACAAAGATTTCGACAGTTTAAGAGTTGATATTTTTAAAAATAGTAAAAGCAAAAGAAGCCTGACGCATTTAAATCTTCAACTAAAAAAGAGTAATGATAATCTGTTTAATGTATTCAGAAATTTTGTACATCCGTTTGAATTTGAACCGGCTTTTACGATTCCAGGAAAATATACAGTTACAAAAGCAACCGAAATAAATTTAACAGGAAGCAAAAAACAATATTCACTTAAAGAAATGAAAGAAGTGGATTTTAAAATTACTGTGCCAAATTGATAAACTTCAGCTACAATTGATTTCCGCTATATAGCAAGCGGCATAAACGGCTAAAAATAAAAACCACGTGGCATTAGCACAAGCTTTCCCAGGATTGCCAAAACCAACATCAGCAATTCTTACCTATAAATCATTTGCTTTTTTGTAACTTGCAAAAATGGCTAACGCACTATTGTACGAAAAGTAGTATACACAAAGCCGTAACAATTTCAAAAACAGTCTAAAAGAGCTGTTCTTATAAACCAAAAACAATTAATTTATAGCGAATGAAACTATTATATCAGTGGACTATTACTTTACCTTTATTGGCATGCCTTCTTTTCTTTTCGGGTTATATTTATGACAGTGTATTTTTCCAGAGTTTAGCAGGTTTTCTGCTCATTGGCTCAGTATTGTCGGCTGTTCACCACTCAGAGATTATTGCACATCGGGTTGGTGAACCTTATGGAACGATAATTTTAGCCGTGGCAATTACAATCATTGAAGTAGCTGTAATTATTTCTCTGATGCTATCCGGCGGTGATGAAGCAATCTCATTAGCTCGGGACACCGTTTATGCCGCGGCTATGCTTATTTTAAATGGGATTGTAGGATTATGCCTTTTCATTGGTGGTTTTAAACATCACGAACAGACTTTCTCCAAACATTCAGTAACAATAGCTTTAGTGTCGCTGGTATCAATAATAGTATTCACGTTAGTACTTCCCACGTTTACCAAAAGTATCTCCGGGCCTTATTATTCATCCTCGCAAATGCTTTTTGCTTCTATTGCGTGTATCGTAATTTATGCGGCATTTATTTTAGCCCAGACTGTACGGCACCGCGAGTATTTTCTTACTGAGGAACAAGGAAGCCACGATCCCGCTAAATCTCTTGTGACAAACCGTTCTCTTATTACAAGTGTGGTTTTTCTTTTAGTAAGTTTGATAATTGTAGTTTTGCTTGCTAAAACATTATCGCCTACTATCGAGGAAATAATTATTGGTTATGATTTGCCGAAAACTTTGGTCGGAGTCGTAATTGCCGGTATCATCTTGCTTCCCGAAGCACTCGCAGCCATAATTGCCGCCAAAAAAAACAAGCTGCAAACAAGCCTGAATTTAGCGTTAGGCTCAGCATTGGCAAGTATCGGGCTTACGATTCCGGTTGTTTCCGTTGTGTGCCATTTATACGACATTCAAATTGTTCTTGGCCTTGATTATCTTTCAATGATATTGCTGATGCTTTCTGTGCTAACGGTAATGCTGTCACTCAAAAGCGGGCGAAGCAATATCGTTTATGGGACGATTTTGCTTGTAAATTTAATGGCATTTATTTTCCTGATTGTTTATCCTTAAAGGTATTATTTCAGACAATTCTTTTGCAAACCAATAGAAAATGAAAGAAATTATTGAGCTTTCGGAAAAAACCATAACCATAGACAGAAATAAATTTCTGAAAGTAAAAGACAGTATTGATACAAATTTATATTATGTAGAAAGCGGAAGTTTGAGAATTTTTGTTTTAGACCAATATGAAGAACAAACGATTAGATTTGGATACAAAGAAAATTTAATCGTTTCACTGGATTCATTTTTAACAGATAAACCTTCAGACTTATTTATTCAAGCGATTAAAAAGACCGTAATAAAAGTTGTGACAAAACAACAAATCAAAAAATTTTTAGAAACAGAATGTAACAGGAATTTGTGGATGAAAATTTTAGAAAATTTGGTCGTTCAGCAAATGGAACGTGAAATTGATATTTTGACAAATTCGCCAAAAGAAAGATATGAAAGAGTTTTAAAACGGAGCCCGCAACTTTTTCAGGAAATCCCAAACAAGCATATTGCCAATTATTTAAGAATGAGCGCCGAAACTTTATCTCGGCTGAAAAAGTCTTGACTTCAATCAAGATTTTTGAAAAATGATTTTTTGACCTTTGTATAAAATAATCAATTATGCAATCAGAAAAATTAATCCAAGTACTTTCAGAGCAAACAAGACAAATCATTAACCAAGCTGAAAAATTAAAAATATATGATTTAGATACATTAAAATGGAAAGAAAACCAAAGTTCCTGGAATATTTTAGAATGCCTGGAACATTTGAATTTGTATGGCGATTTTTATTTGCCACAAATAGAGAACAAAATAAAGAATTCAAAAACCATAACCGAAACTGAATTCAAAAGTGGGCTTTTAGGCGATTACTTTGCAAAAAGCATGTTGCCCAAAGAAAAGCTGAATAAAATGAAGACATTTAAAGGCAAAAATCCATTAAACGCAAACCTTAATGAGGCCGTTATCGACAAATTTATTAATCAACAAATCAAGTTGTTGGATTTATTAAGCCAATCAAAAAATGTAAGTTTAAACAACGTGAAAATCACGACTTCAATTAGTGTAATCAGGTTGAAATTGGGCGACACATTTCAGTTCCTCATCAATCACATCATTAGGCATTTTAAACAAATTGAAAGAATAGAATCCGGTACAAAGAATGCCTGACATTTTTTATTCAAATATATTAAGTGAAATTGACAAAAAATCAATACGCAAACGAATAACCAAAGACATATTGTAAATTTGCGGCTATGAGAATTTTAGTAATTGAAGACGAAACAACGCTCAATAAAAACATTTGTGACGCGCTTTTAGCCGAGAAATTTACCGTAGAAAGCGTATTCGACGGATTTTTAGCCGAACGTTTCCTGAAAAAAGAATCCTTTGACTGCGTAGTAATGGACATCAATTTACCAAAGAAAAACGGTTATGATTTGTGCAAAGAATTCCGTGAATACAACACGCACACGCCTGTCATGATCCTTACTGCTTTTGATGAGCTCGAAGATAAAATTAAAGGTTTTGACAGTGGCGCAGACGATTACCTGACAAAGCCGTTCTTTATGAAAGAGCTTATTTTACGGATCAATTCGCTTATCAAACGAAGCCAGAATAAGTCTGAAACTAATTTTCAGGAAATTATCAAAGTTTCTGATATCATCATAAATACAGCTCAAAAAAAGGTTACCAGGCAAACCCGGGAAATCAGGCTTACTCCGAGAGAATATCAGATCTTGGTCAAACTCTGTAAAAATCCGGGCGAAATCATCTCAAAAAACGATCTTATTAAAGAAATATGGGGAACTTCTCTTGATGTAAATACCAATACGATAGAAGTTTACGTAAATTTCTTACGAAATAAAATCGATAAGCCTTTCGGGAAAAATTCAATCAAAACTAAAATTGGCTACGGATATTATTTGGACATTGATTAATGGCTTATGAGGATCAGGAATAAAATACTTTTTTACTTTTCAAGCACGGTAATCGCTCTTTCGGCTGTGTCGCTTATCATTGTTTTTATCTTGTTTTCAGAACATCGCGAAGAAGAATTCCAACAGCAGCAATTCTCAAAAATCAAATATACAATCGGGCTTGTTGACAAATTCAATAAAATGAGCGCCGAGGTTTCCCAATTATTGGACAAACAGGACATTTATGATTTTTATGACGAAAAAATGCTCATCTATGACAACAATAAAAACCTGGTTTTCTCAAGTATCGACAGTCTCGATATTTCAAAAGCAAATTCTATTCTAAACAAATTATCGGTCTCGAATAACTGGATTGAAACCAAGGAAGACGGTTATGACCTGGTTGGCGCTTATCTCGAAAACAATTCAAAAAGCTACTATGCGATAAGTAAAGCGTATGATTTTTTCGGGCATTCTAAAAAGGATTTCCTCCAAAAAGTACTTATCGGAATTTTTGCGGCCATTGTTGTAATCGTGCTTTTGATTTCGCTTTACCTGTCAAATATCATCTCGAAACCAATCTCTGAACTGACCGAAAAAATTGGGGATTATGATTTTAGCAACAACAGGAATAAACCTTTGAAAATCCAGACCTCAACTTCCGAATTACAGAATTTGTCGCAGAAGTTCAACGAACTTACCAAACGGACCAATGATGCTTTTTTGTTCCAGAAACACAGTATCCAGCACATTTCGCACGAGCTTAAAACCCCGATTGCCGTTTTGGTTTCTGAGCTTGAAAAACTTGAAAAACATACTGATATAGATGAATTGAAAGCCGATATTACTCAACAAACACAAAGAGCCAAATCGCTCGGAAATATAATAAATGTGCTTTTGCAACTATCCAAGATCGAATCGGGGCAGGAAATTTTAAAAGAACAGATCCGGATTGATGACATAATTTTCGACTGCATTTCAGAGATAAACCGTATTCATCCTGATTTTAATTTTGAAGTGAATTTTACTCCAAATAATTTCAACGAAAACATCCTGAATATCCACGCAAACGAATCGCTCATTAAACAGGCTTTTCTTAATTTGTTGATAAATGCCGTCCATTATTCCAATAATCAAAAAGCAAAAATCACTTTTGATTATACTTCTGATTCACTTAAAATATTGATCTCCAATTCAGGAAAAAGCATTTCCAAAGAAGAACAAAAGTTCCTGTTCTCCCATTTTTTCAGAGGGAAAAATTCTCAAAATCAGCAAGGTTTTGGGCTCGGATTGGTTCTTTCCCAAAGAATTTTTTCAATTCACAATGCAAATATTGAGTATCATTCTAAACGAGATCCGGAAAATGTGTTTGAGGTCAAATGGATTTAGTGACCGGATAATGCATTTATCGGTTTAAGCCAAATTTTATATTCTTTAAGGACTTTTTAAGGTTGATAAGATCACTTTTGCAGCATCAGAAAATGCTGTAAAAATGAAACGAATTCTTTTATTGTGTGCTTTTATAATTTTCGGCTTAGAGGCACAGGCACAGGAAACACTCAAAATTTCAAGGGAAGAAGCAGAAACGATTTTCCTGCAGAACAACCTTCTTTTGATTTCCGAAAAACTCAATATCGAAAGCCAAAAGGCCGAAGTCATCCAAGCTAAATTATGGCCAAACCCTGAATTCTCGATTAGCGAAATCAATCTTTGGGCAACAAACAGGCAAACCGGCAAAGAAACTGTTTCTCCTCCATTTTGGAATAATTTCGGGAAAAACCAACAAATCGCTTTCGAGCTCGAACAGCTGGTTCAAACAGCGGGAAAACGCAAAAAACTTATAGCTTTAGAACAGGTTGATGTATCAAAAGCCGAACAGTATTTCGAAAACTTACTCCGCGGGCTCAAGCTCGAACTCCGCAACCAGCTTACCGATTTACAGCATATCCAGCAATCCGTAAAAGTGCACCAGAAGCTGGTCGAAAATATATCAAAACTGACCAATGCCTACAAAAACCAGTTGAACAACGGAAACATCTCAAAAGCAGAATATATCCGGCTGAAAGCACAGGAACTTGAAATCCGGAAAGAAATCCTGGAACTTACTCGCGCATCAAACGAAATCCAAAAAGGATTGAAGCTTTTGCTGCGTACCGATCCTACGGCTTCTATCGAAATCACACCAGATGGTTTTGTAAAAAATACCGCGCCTTACAAATCGGTTTTTATTGAGAAGGTTGTGGAAAATGCCAAAGAAAACCGCCCGGATTATAAACTGGCTTTACTTGAAGAAGACTATTCCAAAAAACTTCTGTCTTTCGAAAAAGCGCAACGTGTTCCCGACCTGACTTTTGGGGTGAATTATGACCGTAACGGAAACACGATGCTTGATTTTATTGGCTTTGGGGTTTCGTTCGATTTACCTGTTTTCAACCGAAATAAAGGTAACATCAAAAAAGCGCAAATCAGTATCGAAAATGCCAAAGTACAAAAAGAACAAACCGTCCTGACTATCGAAAACGAAATCTTTTTGGCTTACAAATCATTGATCCAGGCTGTTGATTTTATAAACGGAATCGAAGCCGGACATGAAAATGACCTGGATCTGCTTTTGGAGAATTACACCAAAAACTTCACTTCCAGAAACGTAAGCATGCTCGAATATTTTGATTTTATGAATGCATATTTAGAGAATAAAAAAATCATACTCGAAGCACAAAAAGAAGTAAACCACAAAGCCGAAGAACTCAATTATTCACTGGGAAAGGATTTATAAATCTTCTGAATTTCTTTAAAAAGGCCTTTAAAATTAAAACATAACAACCATGAAAAAATATATTGTACCGATCTCGTTTATTTTATTCCTTGTCGGATGTAAAAAAGAAGAAGAGTTCAAAGCAGTTCAAAAAGAGCAGTTTTGCCTGAATGAAAAGACCAAAAGCATTATCGAAATTTCGACTGTTTCAAAAGAAAACGTTACTGAAGGAATTCACCTCACCGGAAATATCGATGCAAATCCTGATAAGGTCATCAATTTTGTAAGCCTTGTCAACGGAATTATCTCAAACACATATTTTTCTTTGGGAGATGCAGTAACAAAAGGACAGGTTTTAGCCGAAATGCAAAGCACAGAATTAAGCGCGCTTCAGGCAGAATTAAACGCGCTGAAATCGAAAAGTGAAATTGCAAAAATTGACTTGGATGCAAAAGAACAAATGTTCAAAGACGGGATTTCGTCAAACAGAGAACTTATAGAAGCCAAAAATGAACTCCGCATTTTAGAATCAGAAACGCAAAAAGTGAAAAATAACCTGAGCTTATATAGTGCGAGCAATACGAAAAACGTATTTCAGATCAAAGCGCCCGTTTCGGGAATTATCACCGGAAAGAACATTAATTCAGGTTCGACCGTTACAAATGAAGGCGAATCGCTGTTTTCGATTTCAAACCTGAATGATGTTTGGGCTATGGCCAATATTTATTCGACAGATATTGCCCACGTAAACAAAGGAATGGACGTGGAAATTAAAACCATTTCCTATCCAAATGAAGTTTTCAAAGGAAAAATAGATGTCATTTCACAGGTTCTGGATCAGGAAGCAAAAGTACTGAAAGCGCGGATTGTCTTGGAAAATAAAGATTTCAAACTAAAACCCGGAATGATTGCAGATATCATTGCCTTCAAAAAAACAGACAACAATGAAGTGGCAGTTCCAACTTCGTCCATCGTATTTTTCAATAACAAAAATTATGTATTGGTTTATAAAGGCGACTGCAATATAGAGGCTCGTGAAGTTAATATTCTGAGCAAAAAAAATGAAACTACCTATATCAAAAACGGGCTTTCGGAAAACGAAAAAATCATAACCAAGAACCAGCTTTTGATTTTTGAAGAAATCAGGAACTAAACCAGGCATTTCACAAATCCACTTATCAACGATTCAACCATAATAAAATGCAAAAATTCATTCAAAATATAGTTGCTTTTTCCCTGAAGAATCCGATCATCATTTTTTTCCTTACAGGATTATTGGTAGTTGTCGGAGTAATCAGCTTAAAACACACACCAATTGAGGCTTTTCCCGACGTGACGAACACAAGGGCGAGAATCATCACGCAATGGCCTGGCAGAAGTGCTGAAGAAATTGAGAAATTCGTCACGCTTCCGATAATGAAACAAATGAATACGATTCCGCGAAAATCGGATGTACGTTCTATTTCCTTATTTGGATTATCAGTGGTTACAGTAATTTTTGAAGATGATGTAGATGATTTTTACGCGCAGCAATATGCTTCAAACAGGCTTCAGGGGATCGATTTCCCAAACGGCGCAGATGCTCAAATTGAGCCGCCCTATGGAGCTACGGGTGAAATTTTCCGTTATGTGATCCGAAGCGATAAACCTATTAAAGAAATAACCGCCATTCAGGACTGGGTTATCGAACGTGAATTGGTTTCTGTTCCGGGAGTTGCCGATATCGTAAGCTTTGGAGGCGAAGAAAAGATTTACGAAATCAAGATTAATCCGACCGAATTAGCAAATTACGATTTATCTCCGTTGGATGTCTATGAAGCGGTTTCAAAAAGCAATATTAATGTTGGAGGAGATGTAATTGAGCGCGGTTCGCAGGCTTATGTCGTTCGTGGAGTCGGGCTTTTGGAAAGTGTCGATGACATCGAAAACATCCTGATAGAAGTACGCGGAAGCAGTCCGATCTTAGTAAAAAACGTAGCCCGGGTCGAAATTTCCGCCAAGCCGAGATTTGGGCAGGTCGGGCTTCAGGATGATGAAGATCTGGTTCAGGGAGTTGTAATCATGCTTCGGGGAGAAAATCCGGGCGACGTGATTCCGAGATTGAAAGAAAAAATCGAAGAACTCAACAATACCATTCTTCCGAAAGATGTGAAAATCGAACCTTTTATAGATAGAACTGAACTCGTAAATTCTACGGTCAATACTGTTGCCAAAAATATTGTAGAGGGAATTTTCCTTGTTTCGGTCATTGTTTTCATCTTTTTATATAACTGGCGGACAACCGTGATTGTGGCATCGGTAATCCCGCTTTCGTTTTTGTTCGCTATTATGATGCTCCGGATTCAGGGCTTGCCTGCGAATTTGATTTCAATGGGAGCAATTGATTTCGGATTGCTTTTGGAAGGAACGCTTGTCATTGTCGAGACCGTTTTTGTCGCGATGGAAAAGAAAGCGCATAAAGTCGGAATGCCGGTTTTTAACCGAATGTCAAAATCAGGGATCATCAAAAAAAGTGCGGGAAGCGTGGCAGGATATATCGTTTTTGCACAAATCATCCTGATTGTGGCCCTTATCCCGATTTTTTCTTTCCAGAAAGTAGAAGGAAAAATGTTTTCTCCATTGGCCTTCACATTAGGGTATGCGCTTTTAGGATCGCTTATTCTGAGCATCACATACGTTCCCGTAATGTGTAAAGCTTTACTTCGAAAGAATATTGTCGAAAAAGAAAACTTCATTTCGAGGTTTTTCAAAAAATATATGTTCAATATGTTTTCATGGAGCGAAAGAAACAGGAAACTCACCATTTTGGGTTTTGCAGCTTTGATTGTCATTTGCGGAATCAGGTTCATGAATTACGGGACAGAGTTTATCCCGAAGCTCAATGAAGGCGCTTTGTATGTAAGGGCTACGCTTCCAAACAGCGTGAATATTCAGGAATCGACTCGTTTAGCCAAAGAAATGAAAGAGAAAATCCGGGGTTTTGAAGAAGTGAAATTCGTTCTGAACCAGGTTGGAAGGCCAAATGACGGAACCGATCCGACGGGCTTTTTCAATATAGAATTCCATATCCAGTTGCATCCCGAAAAAGAATGGAAAAGCAAATTATCAAAAGAAGAACTTATTGAAGAAATGCGGGCAGAACTGCAAACTTATTCCGGAATCGTCTTTGGGTTCAGCCAGCCGATCCAGGATAACGTAGAAGAATATGTAGCAGGAGTCAAGAGCTCGCTTGTTGTTAAAATCTTTGGGAACGATTTGTTTCAGCTTGAGGAATATGCCGATCAGGTTGCAGATGCGATCAGGGACGTTCAGGGAATCGAAGATTTGAATGTGTACCGAAATATCGGACTTCCAGAACTCCGGATCCAGCTCCATGACCATAAAATGGCCCGCTACGGAGTAGATATGGCAAACGCACAGGCCGTGATAGAAATGGCAATCGGAGGAAGCGCGGCAACTACATTTTATGAAGAAGACCGGATGTTTGATGTGCGAATCCGTTTTGAAAAAGAATACCGTGACGATGACCAAAAAATCGGGGACATTCTGATTCCGACCGAATCGGGAAAGAAAATTCCGCTGAGTGAAATCTCCACTATCAGCTACATTACGGGGCCGACATTTATTTATCGTGACGGAAGCAGCCGGTACATTGCCGTCGGGTTCAGTATAGAAGGACGCGATTTGGGAAGCACCATTGCTGAGGCAAAAGCCAAAGTAGCCGAAAAAGTTCAAATTCCTCAGGAAAACAAAGTGGTTTGGGCAGGAGAATTTGAAAGCAAGGAACGGGCTACCGGTCAATTGGCTGTAATTGTTCCTGCAGTTTTATTGCTTATCCTGTTTTTGCTGTATTTTAATTTCGGAACGATTAAAGATACGCTAATTGCAGCCAGTACAATTCCGTTTGCCTTTGTCGGGGGATTCATTTCGCTTTGGCTTACGGGAACAGTTTTCGGGATTTCGGCCGGAATCGGATTTATCATTTTGTTTGGGGTAAATACCATAAACAGTATCATTCTGATTGCAGTAATGAAAGATAACCTTCGTAAAATGAAACTCGAAGAAGCAATTTCCATAGGAGTTTATGAACGGATTCGTCCGATTGTGATGATTGCATTAATGGGATCATTGGGATTGCTTCCTGCAGCACTTTCTTCAGGAATGGGTTCTGAAATCCAGAAACCGCTTGCCATTATGATTGTCGGCGGATTGCTGATTTGTATGATTCTGTCGCTTACGGTATTGCCACAAGTTTTTTACTTGGCTTACCGTAAGGATAAAAGAAACAGCTAGAATTGAATTTTGTTATATGTGATTGAGAAGTATTTTTGTTACCTTGTGCAAAAAGAAATCCATGAAAAAAACAATATTTACGATTTTAATCCTGATTTCCGGTTTAACATTATTTTCGCAGGACAAAACGGCCGGCGATTATTCCCACACAATTGAAACCAAAGAAAACAGCATATTTAAATACAAATTGTCTTTATATGAGGATGGGACATTTTTCTTCCACTATTATTCAGATATTAAACTCGGAAAACCGCCGGAAGTGAACAAATATGGAAAAGGAAAGTGGACTGTAGAAAATAAGGTTATTACATTTTTTTCCGATAAGGGAAAGGATTTTGATGAAAAACATACTTTGGACTTTGCTACATCAAAAGCTAGATTTATAACAAAATCGCCAAGGGATAAAACCGACCAGATAATTAAAACAAAAATGAAATTCTTAGAATCTGAAATCTCGTGGATGAAAGGGATTGACTTGTTTAAAATGTAAACATCAGCGGCAAAAAAATGCTAAACTTAGTTACAATAAGAGAATACGAAACTAATGACAAGGAAGCCGTAATGGATTTACTTCGTCTAAACACACCCGAATTCTTTGCAGCCGAAGAGGAACATGATTTAAAAAATTATTTAGAAAACGAACGAGAGCTTTATTATGTGCTTGTGTATGACGATAAAATCGTTGGTTGCGGCGGGATTAACTTTGAAGATAGTACTACTACAGGAAAAATCAGTTGGGATATATTCAATCCTGATTATCAGGGAAAATCTTTGGGGACACGATTATTGAAACATCGGATTGAAAAGCTGCAATCGATTGACAGCATCCAAAAAATAATGGTCAGGACCTCACAAGTTGCCTATAAATTTTATGAAAAACAGGGATTTGAACTGTTGGAAATCAGCAAAGACTATTGGGCGGAAGGTTTTGACATGTACAATATGATATATAGACACTAAAATTTTCTACTTCTTTCATATACATTACGCTATGGAAAATAAACCAAAAAAACTGTCTCCTGAAAAACATACCGGATTACTCAGCATTTTAAAAGCCCGGTTTGAGAAAAACATGAAACGACATGAAAACCTCAAATGGGATGAAATACAGAAAAAACTTGAAGCAAATCCAGAAAAAATGTGGTCGCTCAATGAAATGGAAAATACTGAAGGCGAACCTGATGTTATTGAATTCGATAAAAATACCGGCGAATATATTTTTTATGATTGTTCTCCCGAAAGCCCAAAAGGCCGAAGAAGCTTGTGTTATGACCAAAAAGCGCTCGAATCAAGGAAAGAACACAAACCTGAAAATAATGCAATTGATGTGGCTGCGGCAATGGGAATTGAAATTTTAACCGAAGAGCAATACCGCAAACTACAGCAACTCGGTGATTTCGATACAAAAACATCAAGCTGGATCATAACGCCTCAAAATATCCGCAAACTTGGCGGCGCGCTCTTTGCTGACCGGCGGTACGACACCGTATTCATTTACCATAACGGCGCTTCTTCCTATTATGCCGCAAGAGCGTTTAGAGGATTGTTGAAAGTGTAATTTTGTAGAGTTCAAAAAACCAACATTAAAGAATATTCCAAAAACCCTGATATATTTACAAAATGGATCACACTAAAAACGTTACTTATGTTTTTGATAATTGTGCCCGCGAGTATCAGGAAAAATATATGGAAGTCGATTTGTATAACGCTTCATTTGATTTGTTTTGCGGCAAACTGAAACAAAATTCATCAGTGTTGGAAATTGGCTGCGGGCCGGGAAATATTACAAAATATGTTTTAACCAAAAGGCCCGACCTGAAAGTATTTGGAATTGATTTGGCTCCGGGGATGATTAAACTCGCAAAGGAAAATAATCCGACCGCTGATTTTGAGGTTATGGATTGCAAAGAAATCCGGAATTTAAAAAATCAGTATGACGCGATACTATGCGGCTTTTGCCTTCCTTATTTATCAAAGGATGACGCTCGGCAGTTAATCCATGATTCATCCCGTTTATTATCCGATTCAGGCTTGCTTTATTTGAGTACAATGGAAGACGATTACAATAAATCCGGGCTAAAAAAATCAAGCTCGGAAAAATATGAATTGTTTATGTATTTCCATCAGGAAGATTATCTGTCTGAAGCGCTACTTGAAAATAATTTTGAAATCCTGTCAAAAGAACGCCAAAATTATCCTACGGATGACGGGACAAAAGTGATTGACCTTATTATTATCGCCCGAAAAAATAATATTGTTTAAATTTTATCTGATGAACAAATTACCTTTTAATTTTGTTCGTTCTTTAATATCTGGTGTTTTGTAAAAGCAAGGCAGCTACGCACCGCAATCAAAAAACAAAATAATAATGACTGAATATATTTCCGAAACCGAATTCAATGGCATTTTTTATAAAAATGACGACTTGAATTTTCGGGATTTTGAAGGTTGTATTTTCAATAATTGTAATTTCAGCGCGTGTACTTTTCTAGCGGTTACTTTCATAGACTGCGTTTTTAACGAGTGTGTTTTTTCAGACGCAAAAATAAATTATGTCGCATTCAGGACGGCCGTTTTCAATCACTGTGAGATAAAGAATGTCAATTTTGCAATGTGCGACAAGCTGATTTTCGATATTAGTTTTAATGACTGTATTTTAGATTTCTCGAAGTTTTATACGCTGAAGATCAAGGGAACGGTTTTTACGAATTGCAGCATTATCGCAGTCGATTTTATGAATGCCGATTTAACCGGAGTGATTTTCGATAAATGTGATTTATACCGTTCGGAATTTGAAAAAGCAATTGCCAACAAATGTGATTTCAGGACGAGTTACAATTACACTATCGATCCTTCAAAAACAAAGCTCAAAAAAGCACATTTTTCTTTAAATGAAGTAAAAGGATTACTTTTTAAACATGATATTATCGTGAAATAATTACAGGGATTTTTCCATTATGAAATCTTCCATAAGGTAACCGTTCCCTATTTCAATGTCTTCTTCGCCAACGATTTCAAAACCATTTTTTTCGTAGAATAACTTTGCGGCGTTAAAACGGTTTACATTCAGCGAAAGCGCTTCAGAAGCATTTTCGATAGCAAGATTTTGCATTCTTTCAACCAGTAATTTGCCCAAGCCCTTTCCTTGCGTATTTGGAAGAATATAAATTTTATGGATTCTCGTTACATTCCGATTCTTATAATTATGCTCATAAGCGGCAAAACCAAGTGAAGTTCCGTCTTCTTTAATCAATAAAAAACGTTGATTTTCCTCAGCATTTTTATTCAGCGATTCGAGCGTATAAAACTTTCCAAGCATGTAATCTAACTGTGGTTTTGAAAGAAT
Organism: uncultured Flavobacterium sp.; assembly: GCA_964605595.1. Taxonomy (GTDB): domain Bacteria; phylum Bacteroidota; class Bacteroidia; order Flavobacteriales; family Flavobacteriaceae; genus Flavobacterium. The sequence goes on from CAZSDN010000045.1 coordinate 15,470, forward strand.
TTCTCCGTAACAAACCGGCCAGGTTGCATAGGCAATATGCTGAATAACATTAAATTCGTTTGGTAAAGCTTCAGAAATTGTAATCATTATATTTTACGTTATTTAGCTATATTTGAAACAGCAATTTATTCTAAATGAAAAAAAGTATCGTTCTGTTTTTATTTATTTTTTCACAGGTTGTTTTTTCTCAATTTGATGGACTTGACATTACACTTTCCAAAGCAGGCTACAGTCCTAACGCTTGGGGAAGAATACAAGAATATGGCCCTGATGGGGCAGAAAAAGACAAACTCGCTGCTCTTATCCTTTATTTAAAAATTGACGGATTTAGTGAAAATTTGCCAATTGATTTTAATTTATTTTCATTAGTTGAAAACCACCACAAACTCAGACATCGACCTTTGGAAGTTTTTTTTAACGGTTATAATCTAATTAGAATAAATATTGATTCGATTCCAAACAATGATCCTTTCTTATTTTATAGCAAAACCGGAATTGAAAATTATGACATTTACAATGTTGAAAAACCAGACATTTTCACAAAAAGAACAAATACCAGACAGCGTTTTTGCCTATTACACCTACCTGTTAAAAAAAATAAGAAAAAAATATTTCAACTAACCATTCCTGTAAAGATCAGAAAAGAAGGAGAATTTTCTCTTTATTATCGCGACAAACTAATAAAAACTTTTATAGCGACTAATAAATGGACAAAATTTTGATTACCCATGAATTGTTTCTGATTTCCCATACTTCGCAATTACCGTTGCTTCAAATTCAAGCCATTCTCTCCAACGCTTTTCAACATCAATTCCGTGTCCGTATTTTCTTGCGTAAGTAATAAAAGTTGTATAATGCCCGGCTTCGCTTTCCATCAAATCCCAATAGAATTTCGATAATTCTTCGTCTTTGATATTCTCGGAAAGCACTTTAAAGCGTTCACAGCTTCTGGCTTCAATCATTGCAGAAAACAACATTCTTTCTACAAAACCTGAAACACGGCTTCCGGTGTTGCTTTTTTTCATGTATTGCGCCAGCTCGCCAACATATTCGTCTTTCCGCTCACGGCCGAGTTTAAGTCCACGCTTTTTAATGATTTCATGAACCATTTCAAAATGCTCAATTTCTTCTTTTGCCAAAGCCAGCA
>CAZSDN010000045.1:16626-19984 GCA_964605595.1 uncultured Flavobacterium sp.
TATCGGTAACCAAATCAGGATATTCTGAATTGATCGTAATAATCGTAATTGCGTTCGAAGCGGCTTTTTGTTCGCACCACGCATGATCGGTTAGGATTTCCTCGATATTCGATTCGACGATATTTACCCAACGCGGATCAGTTGGCAATTGAAGGCGTAACATTGACATAATAAACGGTTTTAAGCGGCAAATTTACAAATTTCCGAATAGAACGGCGTTAAATTGGTTAGCCTTTTACACGGCTTTGCTCGGTTTCGGCACCCGAACGCTCCTGGCTTTTCGCCTGGAACATTTTCCCGAACGAATAGGTAAATGTCAATGCTACAAAACGCGTATCAGGTTTATTCTTCCAGCTGGCATCAGTATTTTTAAGGTTATTGATGATTCCGTTGGTGATGTTTGAATAAACAACGTCATTTACATTTAAACGCAACGTTCCCCTATCTTTCAGGATTTTTTTCTGAACTCCGATATTTATAGATCCGCGTGCGCCGATTTCAAATTGCGATGAAATTACTTTGGTTCCGTAGCGCCCGCCAATTTCAGCCGACCAGCTTTTATTCATCTTAAAGCGGTTGTTCGATGCAAAAAAGAAAAACGTCCCGAACGAATGAAGCCCTTCGGTATATAATTCACTCTGATAATCTGAATATGTCAGTTCTGTATAAAGGCTCGAAGAAAACCATTTAGTGATTTCTAAATCTGTATTTGTTGTAAAGCTTAGGAATTTGCTTTTCCCAATATTTCCAGGTCGACTGTAGTAAATTTCGTCGTTAATTTCGATTGTTTCATTAATATCATCACTCGATTGCCCATAACTTAGCGTAGCACTGAAATTTCCTTTGTAACGATAGGAAAGCTCGAGATTATGACTGAAAGACGGACTCAAATAGGGATTTCCCGAATAAAATGTAAAGCGATCCAACGGACTTAAAAACGGGTTCAAATCCTGATAATACGGGCGATTGATGCGTTTGCCGTAATTTGCAACCAATTGATTATTCCCAATAGAATCAAGCTTGTACATTACATAAACCGTCGGGAAAATATTTCCATAATCACGCTTGAAACGCGAAGAAGGTTTCATGATATTTCCCAATTGGTTTCCTTTTGAAAGCGTATTTTCGAAACGCAAACCGGTTTGAAATGAAAATCTTTTGAAGTTTTTATTATAATTGATATATGCCGCCTGAATGACTTCATCGTATTTGAAATGGTTGCTTGTATCATAATTTGGAATCGGCGTTCCATTGATAATATCAGCATATTCGGCAACATTATCAGTTTTGGAATAACTTACTTTATAACCGCCTTCAATTGAACCTTCATTTTTTAAAGGCTGGAAATAATCGGTTTTAAAACTGTAAATCGATATTTTTGAAGGAAGCTTTCCGGTTGACTCATCGCTGCTGCTCAACGAATTATCCGGTTGGTAAATGTAATTCCGGAAGCTTTGCAAAGTCCTGTTGGAATAGGTCAGGTAATCCACATCGGCGGTAAGCTTTTTGCCTTCGTCAAATTCCCGGCTGTAATTGAGCGTAATTCCGCCATTCCTGAAATTGTTATCCTGTTTGTTATCGGCTACGATTGTCGAATCCAAAACCGCGGCAGCATTTGTCAAAACACTGCTTCCGTCAGATTTATTGTAACCTGAACGTGTAAATCCATTCAGGCTGATTCCCAAAGTTGTTTTATCTGAAACATAGTAATCGAGTCCGATTTTGGCATTTGCGTTGGTATTTTTGCCTTTCAGGATCGTATTTTGATGAAACAAGGTTTTCACGGTTTGATCCTCATTTTTATATCTTCTGAAAATATACAAATCGGTGATATTTTCCTGTGATGCAAAACTGATATTCCCATAAGCGCGGATTTTCCCATCGGTATAATTCAGATTTAGCCCGTCACGGTTTATAAACTTTTTTCCATGCGAAAATCGGGATGTAACACTTCCGTTGAAACCTTTTGCTTTGCTTTTTTTAGTTTTGATATTGATCACTCCGCCTCCGCCAGCTGCATCGTATTTTGCAGGTGGATTCGTCATCAGCTCAATCTGGCTAAGCGTTGACGCCGGAAGCGATTTTAAATACGCTTCAAGTTCAGCTCCCGAAAGATAGGTTGGCTTGTCATCAATAAACACGGAAACGCCTGATTTTCCTTTGAACGTGATCGTCCCGTTTTGATCAACGATGATTCCGGGAGATTTTTCAAGGACATCCATCGCATCAGATCCTGCGGCCGAAATCATCGCGTCAACGTTTACGACAGTACGGTCTATTTTATTTTCTACAAACGCTTTTTTCTTTTCAACCACAACTTCTTCAAGATTATTGATTGTAGATTCAAGCTTAATTACGGGCTGTGAATATGAATTTTGGTTAATGAGGATTGGCTCGCTCCTGAAACTCTTCGATCCTTCGTTATCAATAAAAATTACATAGGAATTATCTAAAAGATTTGTAAACGCAAAAGTTCCGTCGGGTTCAGAAAAAGCTGTTTTTACTAGAGAATTATCGTTTGAGGAAAGTAATGAAACTAAAACCGCATCGATTGGCTGGTTTTCAGAGTTAAGGATTTGTCCGGAAATTTTTCCGTTTTGCGCAGATGCAAATCCGCTAATCAACAGGCAAACCAATGCCGTTAATAGATTTTTCATGATGTTCGTTTTTTGATTGATGATGATTGGATGCTTTACATCCTGATTGATGATTGTTTTATCGTTTAGTATATGTCGCCATTATATTCATAATTGTAACAGATTGCCGACATTTTAGTTTTTACATATTTATTTTTGAGTTTGGCATGAACTTTTTCAGATTGCTTAACACCGTTAACTACAAGGCTTTCATCAGAAAGTTTATATGAAATCCCTAATGTGGTATTGATTATATTTTCATTTATTAAATCGGATATTATATTACTTGTAAGTGCATCAACACTTAAATCTTTGATAGGATTTACAAGTGAAATATCGATTCTCAATCCAGAATTTCTACCGCTTTTTTCAGAACCCGAAACTGTTTTCGTTGTAGTTGTTACAGTTGTTGTGGTTATTGTTTTCGATTTTGTGCTGTCGGTTTTAAATGATTGTACATTTTCAGGGGTAGCAATATGTGGCGCCGGTGCACAAGCTGGAATTTGCTCATTTACATTCGGAACATCATAATTTGACTCATTAAGCGCTGCATCAGTTTGAATTTCAGGAATTTCAGATTGGTCTTTTTGTGAATCGGTGATTTCTTCAATTGCTTGAATCGTTCCTATTTCAGTTGTTACTTGTGTTTTTTCCATAGGATTTTTTTCATCTTTACTTCCTGAAATACTAGTAATTTCGGGTTTTGAAAAAGCGATGGTGGC
>CAZSDN010000046.1:0-11866 GCA_964605595.1 uncultured Flavobacterium sp.
GTGCCTCAGGACACCTCTCACAAAGAAGCGGTTGATGCAATTTCGGAAGCGAACGCTGAAGAAAGTGAAGACGAAACGCTTGCGGCACGCCATGAAATTCCAATGCTGGATTATGACACAATGCCAATGGAAGCTTTGGTAACTGAACTGGAAAAATTGGCGGCTGTTGAAAAAGTAATGTCGGTAAAAAACCATGTTGAACATCTAAAAACGGCTTTTCTTTCTAAATACAATCATTTTATAGACGAAAAAAAGGAAGAATTTTTGGCTGAAAATCCGGATACGACAGAGGAATTTCATTATCATTTACCATTAAAATCAAGATTTGACAGTTTATACAATCAATATCGGGATAGTAAAAACAAGCATTTCAAAAGCCTTCAGAATGATCTCCAGGCGAATCTTGAGAAAAGGCTTGCTATAGTTGAAGAACTGAAAAACCTTATCAATCCGCAGGAAAACATCAAAGATACGCTCAAGCATTTTAATGAACTTCGTGACCGTTGGAAAAATGCCGGAGCAATCCCGAAAGACAAATACAACCATGTGTGGAATAATTACCATTTCCATGTGGAAAATTTCTACGACTACCTGCATTTGGATCGTGAAGCGCGTGATATTGATTTTAAGCACAACCTCGAACAGAAACAAAAAATCGTTGCCCGTGTTGAAGAATTGGTTGGCGAATCCGATATTAATAAGGCTTTCCGTGAATTACAGGATTTACACCGGATCTGGAAAGAAGACATTGGACCGGTTTCCAGAGAGCATCGCGAGGAAATATGGAATCAGTTTTCAGCATTGACCAAGCAAATGCATGATAAACGCGAGCAATTGTTTGAAGGATTGCGGGCACGTGAAAATGACAATCTTATAAAGAAAAAAGAAATCATTGCCCAAATTGAAGAGCTTGCACAGCAAAAAATGAATGCCCACGCTTCATGGCAGGTACAAGTTGAAAAGGTAGAAGCTTTGCGCAACGATTTTTTTGCCGCCGGAAAAGTTCCTGCCGAAGTTAATGAAGAAACGTGGAGTTCATTCAAAACTGCAGTCCGCGATTTCAATTCATTGAAAAATTCATTTTACAAAGACATCAAAAAAGACCAATCTGATAATTTGAGTAAGAAGCAGGCGCTTGTAGAAAGAGCTGTCGCCTTACAAGAAAGTGAAGATTTTGCGGCAACTACGCCGGTGATGAAACAAATCCAGGAAGAATGGAAAGGCATCGGGCATGTTCCGAGAAAATATTCGGATAAAATCTGGAAAGAGTTCAAAGATGCATGCAATCACTATTTTGAAAGATTGAAAGCGCAGAAAAACGAAGCAAATGCCGAAGAGCTTGAAGCTTTCGAAAAGAAAAAAGCATATGTTGAAACGCTAAAGGATTTTGAATTTACCGGTGACCATAAAACCGATCTTGATGCTATTAAAGCGCATATCGAACATTGGAAAGGTTTGGGCAAAGTTCCTTTTTCAAGAAAACATATTGATGGAAAATTCAACAAAGTGCTTGATGTATTGTTTGAAAAATTAAGCCTCAGCAAAAAAGATTCAGACATGATGCGCTTTAACAACCGCATTGATCAATTGAACGAATCTAACGACACCCGGAAGCTTGACAACGAGAAGATTTTCTTAATGCGTAAAATTGAGGAAGTGCAATCGGAGATTTTTCAATTGGAAAACAATATCCAGTTTTTTACCAATACAAAAAATGCAAAAAAAGAAAACTCCATTGTGCTTGAAGTCCGTAAAAGCATTGAAAAACACAAAGAAGAACTTAGTGTCCTGAGAGAAAAACTAAAGCAAATCAGGAATATTAACCAGGAATAAATTCTATAAAAAAAAGCCCCATATCTACAATATGGGGCTTTTTTTAGCTGAGCCTTTCTTATTTCTCTCTCATTGCAAAATAGTAAACCGGAATTCCTAACATGACAATAAACAATCCCAATCCGGTATTGAATGTATCATAAATCAATAATGTCACACAAATAGCGCCCGTAACCAAAATATACAGCGCCGGAATCACAGGATATCCAAAAGCTTTATATGGCCTTTCTACTTCGGGTTCTCTTTTTCGCAAGATAAAAATTCCATAAATTGTCAGCATATAAAATAGTAACGAGGCAAACGTAGAATAGGTTAATAAAGCACCATATGTTCCCGAAGCGCATAAAACGCAAGCCCAGAAGCACTGAAACCATAACGCCGTCGCCGGAACATCATTTTTATTGAGCTTTGTAGCTTTTTGAAAAAACAAGCCGTCCTTTGCCATTGCATAGAATAACCGGCCACCCGAAAGCACTAATCCGCTATTGCATCCAAAAGTTGAAACCATAATCAATCCGGCCATTACAAAAACCCCGATATTCCCCATGATCATACTGGCGGCAGCGGCTCCAACCCGATCCTGACTGGCAAACATGATTCCGTTTTCAAATACGGTTCCGCTATCAGGAGTTCCCTGCATCGGAAGCAAAGCCAGATAAGCAATGTTTGCAAGAAGGTAAATGACAGTTACTATTGCTGTTCCCAAAAACAAACTACGTGGAATATTTTTCTTTGGCTCTTTAATTTCACCTGCTATGAAAGTCACGTTATTCCATGCGTCACTAGAGAAAAGCGAATTGATGATTGTTGCTCCGGCAGCACCCAGAATGGCAAATCCTACCAACTTTTCAACACTCACCGTTCCATCGGGATTGAGTGTTGTTTTACTGGCTTCCCACATATTTGCAAAATTATTTGAAAGGACATCAGTCTGGAAACCGATATAAAGCCCGAGGATGATAATGGAAAACAAAGCGATCAGTTTTGCAGCCGTAAAAATAAGCTGAATGGTTTTACCGGTACGAACGCCCTGGTTATTAATGTATGTCAATAAGATAACACTCGCCATTGCCAATACCTGTTTAAAGGTAAAACTAAAACTTCCGAGTGTCATCAGCTTTTCTTCTAAAGCCGGGAAGAATACCGCGGTGTAATTTGCAAAAGCTACGGCAACCGCAGCAATCACGCCCGTTTGTATTACGGTAAAAACAGTCCATCCATAGAGAAATGAAACCAATCTTCCATATGCTCTTTGGATATAAACAAACTGCCCGCCTGCATTAGGCATCATTCCTGCCAGTTCACCATAGCTTAACGCCGCGCTCATGGTCAGTAAACCCGTCACAAGCCAAATAACAAGAAGCCAGGCAGCCGAACCGACATCGCGGGCCATTTGAGAAGTAACCAAAAAAATACCGGATCCTATCATGGAACCGGCAACAATACTTGTAGCATCAACAAGCCCTAAAGAGCGTTGTAAATGGTGTTTTGTTTCAGACATAAAAAGTTGGTTTTGGGTTGGTTTGGAATCAAATATAGTTAAAAAACCAATGCTACAACTTTTTTGCCTCGTTCCAGAAAATGTCCATTTCGGCGAGTGTCATATCTGATAATGATTTTCCCGATTCGGCGGCTTTGCTTTCGAGATATTGAAAACGCTTGATAAATTTTTTGTTTGTACGTTCCAAGGCGTCTTCGGGATTTATATTCAGGAAACGCGAATAATTGATCATCGAAAACAAAACATCACCAAATTCACTTTCCATTTTATCGTGATTTCCGATTTTAACTTCTTCCTGTAATTCATTCAACTCTTCCTGGACTTTATCCCAAACCTGATGCGGTTCTTCCCAATCAAAGCCTACGCCTTTTGCCTTGTCCTGGATCCGGCTTGCTTTAACCAATGCCGGCAAGCTTTTCGGGACGCCTTCCAAAACTGACTTTTTTCCTTCTTTGAGCTTGAGCTTTTCCCAGTTCTGCTTTACTTCTTCTTCATCTTTTACAACCGTATCCGAATAAATATGCGGATGGCGGTGAATGAGCTTTTCGCAGATTTCATTACAAACATCGGCAATATCAAAGTCTTTGGTTTCACTTCCTATTTTCGCATAAAAAACAATATGCAGCAGCAAATCACCCAATTCTTTTTTTACTTCAGTTAAATCGTTGTCGAGAATTGCATCGCCAAGCTCATACGTTTCTTCAATAGTTAAATGCCGTAACGTTTGAAGGGTTTGCTTTTTATCCCACGGGCATTTTTCGCGCAAATCATCCATAATATCGAGCAGCCGCCCAAAAGCCAGAAGTTTTGATTCTCTTGAATTCATTGTAAAGTAATTTTCATAAAAATAAAAAATCCTGCAATTTCAATTGAGTTGCAGGATTATATTTTATAAAAAGATGTTAACTATTCTGTTACCGTTTCGTCTTTTGCTTTTGGCTCAGGAGTTTCTTTGGAAACCAATCCTTTAGCTTGGAGGATATTATACCAATTTAGTACTTTTTTGATATCGGAAGCGTAAACGCGATCCTGGTCATAATCAGGAAGGATTTCGGTGAAATAAGCAACAAGCTTGTCATTGTCTTCTTTGTGCGAAATCGCCGGGCCTTCATTTTCTTTGACCGCAATATTGCGCATTACATCAGCTAATGGTTTTTCTTCGGTATTGGTATACATTGAAATTTCGGATAAAAGGCTTACATTGCTTCTTAAACCGACAGTGATTTTTTTGCCATCCAACAATGATTCTGCTACAAATCCTGTACGTGTTTGCACTTTCAATGCGTATAAACCCGGTTTTCCTGAAATGGCTAATACTTTTTCTAAGTTCATTTTTAAATATTGTGTTTTCTGTTATTTGTTAAATAATATCGGAATTATCTTCCTTTTTTAGAAACGAATTTCATTTTATAATCCGGGCGTGTTTTGCCTTCCATGATATTCTGAAGTTTCTTTTTGATAAGCTGCTTTTTAAGGCTTGAAATCAAATCTGTGAATAAGATTCCTTCAATATGGTCATATTCATGCTGGATGACACGAGCGATCAATCCGTCGAAAATTTCTGCCTTTTTGTTGAAATCCTCATCATAATATTCGATAGTGATTCTTTCGTGGCGATAAACGTCTTCACGGACTTCAGGAATACTCAAACAACCTTCATTAAAACCCCATTCTTCACCTTCTTCCTTAAGCATTTTGGCATTGATGAACACTTTTTTGAATCCATTCAATTTTTCCTGTTCGTCTTTTTCCATGTCTTCATCATCGCTGAAAGGCGTAGTATCAATTACGAACAAACGAATACCAAGGCCAACCTGCGGAGCGGCAAGACCAACACCGTATGCGTTATACATCGTTTCAAACATATCGGCGATGATTTGTTTCAGGTGCGGATAATCAGGCGTGATCTCCTCACACATCTTTCTCAGAACCGGATCTCCATATCCTGTAATAGGTAGAATCATTTTCTCTTTATTAAATCGGGAAGCAAAAATAGTGAAAAAATGTACAATGCCTGATACATCGCAAACAATTAGGATTTTTTTACAAAATTATCATAAAACCACAGTATTTTCCTGCAAAGAATTCTATCAATATGTAACTTTGCATTAAACCAAAAACATGATAGGAACAATCAGGGATTTTACCGGAAGCATTAATTTTTCGAATGCGCTGAAAGTAACATTAGCGTCGGTAATTCCGTTTTTTGTCTTTGATTATTTAGGCGAGACTGAGATTGGTTTTACTGTTGCGATTGGTGCGTTCCTTACCTATCCGAGTGATATTCCGAGTAATCTTAAACATAAATTCCGTGGCGTTTTTGTAGCCGCTTTAATTGTTGCCGGATCAAATTTATTTGTAAATCTCATTTACCCGAATCCGATAATTTTTTATCCGGTTTTTGCTTTACTGGTTTTCTTTTTATCGATGATTTCGATTTACGGCCAGCGCGCGACAATGGTTTCATTTTCAGGATTATTGGCCGCATCGCTTGCCTTTGCACATATTCATACAGGTTTGGAAATGCTTGCCCATTCAGGCTGGATGCTTCTTGGCGGGCTTTTTTATTTACTGGTTTCTATTTTATTCGATTTCATCCGCCCACATCATTATGTCGCTTTACAGATTGCAGAATGCATCCGATTAACGTCAAAATATTTGAAACTCCGCGGTGATTTATGGAATCCTGATGCGAACCGGAATAAAATTATCGAAAAGCAATTGCACCTTCAGGTCGAATTGAATACAATTCATGAAAATCTTCGTGAAATCCTCATACGAAACCGTTCAAATGCCGGAAGTTCTGACCAAACGCGCAAAATGCTGCTCGTATTTATTTCGTGCGTTGAAATACTTGAATTGGCACTTTCAACATCATTCGATCACAGCAAGCTCCATACGATTTTTAACGGCCATCCGAAAGTTTTGGCCACATATCAAAATCTTGCATATAACCTTGGCACAACGCTGAAACGGATTTCAAAAAGCATCGAGAACGGAACCAAATATGTTTCAAAACATTCACTTAAGAGTGATTTGGAAAACTTAGAAAAAATAATCCTTGAATACCAAAATACATTAGGCGAGCAAGCAGCTTCTGAAGGCGTACTGATGATTACAAACATGATGCATTATGCTGAAAAACAGATCGAGAAAATCCGTATTATCGAGCGTGCTTTTTCTGCAAATCCCGATTTAAAAGAACTCAAAGGACGCGATAAAGATCTTGAGAAATTCATCGTGCAACAACATTATAAGCTCGAAACATTGAAGGAAAACCTGAGCTTTTCTTCCAATCTTTTCAGGCATTCACTGCGATTGACAATTACTTTGATGATTGGCTTATTGCTTGGCGAATTTTTCATTTTCCAGAATTCATACTGGATTTTACTTACGATTATCGTAATTCTTCGTCCGGGTTACGGATTGACAAAACAGCGTTCTTTCGACAGGATTATCGGAACTGTTGGCGGTGGCGCAATCGCTTTTGCGATATTATTTTTCGTCGGAAACAACGTGGTAATTGCTACATTGGCAGTTTTATCAATGCTTTTAGGATTTGCATTTACGCAAACGAATTACAAGATCGGAGCCGGATTTGTAACTATGTATGTCATCCTTTTATATGGATTACTGATTCCGGGAAGCAATCAGGTTGTCGAATTTCGGATTCTAGATACTATTGTTGGCGCGGGTTTGGCATTCACGGCAAATTATTTTTTGTGGCCGTCGTGGGAATTTTTCAGCCTTCCGGCGTATGCGAAAAAGTCGATTGAAGCCAACATGAATTACCTGCGAGAAATCTCAGTTTTTTACAATAATAAGGGCGATGTAACTTCGGCTTATCGAATTTCAAGAAAAAATGCTTTTATCGAAGTTGGAAACCTTACCGCATCTTTCCAGAGAATGGCGCAGGAACCAAAATCAAAACAGAAACAATTACAGCAGGTTTACAAACTCGCAGAACTGAACCACACGCTTTTATCTGCTTCAGCTTCACTTGGAACTTATATCCAAACGCATCATACGACCAAAGCTTCCGAAGCTTTTAACGTAGTTGCCGATGCCGCTATCCGAAACCTGGAAGAAGCAATTGCGGTTTTAAACCATTCGGAAATCATCTATGAAAATGCGCCGAAAAATGATTTGGCAATGCGTTTTACCGAACTGAAAAACATCCGCGCACGTGAATTAAAAGATGATGAAAACTTCCATCTGAAAATGCAGGAAGCGCAATTAGTGATTGAACAATTGGTGTGGCTGATCAATTTATCCGAAGGGATTTTAAAAGCCGTGAAGAAACTCGACCTTTCCGAAACTATAAAATAAACTCACGGATCGTTTTCGTAACGCCGCTTTCATTATTATCAAAAGCCGTTACAAAACCAGAAACTTTTAGTATTTCCGGATGTGCGTTTTTCATTGCATAACTGTATTTTGCCGAAGCCATCATTTCCAAATCATTGAGAAAATCCCCGAAAACCATCGTTTCGTCAAATGAAATTCCGAGTTTCTGCTGGATTTTTTTTAATCCGTTTCCTTTATTCGCCGAACGATTTGTAATATCAAGCCAGTTCAAACCCGAAACTGCAACATTAAGATCGGTTTTTAAATACTTATAAAAAGTAGCACTGTTGGTTTCCGAACTTCTAAAATCAGCGAGCGTAACTTTAAGAATTACATCGTCAACTTTGGTAAGATCTTCAACAATTTCCACTTTGCTGTAATGTTGATAAAGGATTTTCAGGAAACGCTCGTCTGAATTTTCTACATAAGCCGCATTTTTTCCACAAAGAATTAAATACGCATCGGGAATTTTTCTTCCAGTAAGAATGATAGTATTTGCTGCATTTCCATCAAGCGGATCAATAAAAAGCGTTTCGCCTTTGTACCAGATAAATGTTCCGTTATCAGCAAGGAAAATGGTACGTTCTTTTATTTTGTCAAAAACCTCAATAAGATTGTAAAACTGCCTTCCGCTGGCAACGGCGAACAGGATATTTTTGTCGTGGAGCAATTGTTCGGTTTCCCAAAAATCTGCCGGAAGCTGTTTGTTGTTATCGAGCAGCGTGCCATCCATATCGGCAACGATAAGTTGAATCATATTATTTTCTTTGCAGATAATCCTGTAGTAAAATTGTCGCGGCGATTTCGTCAATCAGCGCTTTGTTTTGTCGTTGCTTTTTTTTGAGTCCGCTATCGATCATTGTTTGAAAAGCCATTTTGGAAGTAAACCGTTCATCAACGCGAATTATCGGCATTAGCGGAAAACTTGTTGTGAATTTCTCTATAAACTTTTCAATGATTTCAGTGCTTTGCGAAGGCGTTCCATTCATTTGCTTTGGTTCTCCAACAATTACTTTTTCGACTTTTTCCTTTGAAAAATAATCCTGAAGAAAAGCAATTACCGTTTCCGAAGCGATAGTCGTTAACCCGGATGCAATTATCTGAAATTCATCAGTAACAGCAATTCCGGTTCGTTTTTGTCCATAATCGATCGCAAGGATTCTTGGCATTTGAGATAATTTACAGCGCAAAGTTACATAAAACAAAAAAGAGCTGATAAACAGCCCTTGATTTTATTTTTCGAGAATCGCCTTGAGATTGGCAATATTTTTTTCCTGTGCGCTTCTGAGCATCGGCTTCCCGATCAATGACATTAAATTCATCGGATAAGGATCGTGCCCGTAAAATTCGGAAGTAAATTCCGTTTGATTTTCTGAAACCGGTTTTATGATCATTCCGGCTTTTTGGTCGCCTTCAAACGGCCTTACAAAATGAAGGTCGAGATCAATCTTTTCATCGGTCATTGCCGTAATTGTTTGTGAGCCTTCGCCAACATTGTCATCTTTGCTGTTCCAGGCCGCGGTGAAGCCAACAGTTCCATCAGTTCCTGTATAGGTCATCTCGATATTTGGATCGGCCATTACCCAAACGCTGTAATTTTCCTGGTTTTTGATCATTTTCACATAATCATAAACTTCCTGTTTTGGTTTATTGATCGTTCCTGAAACAGAAACGGTGTAAGTTGTTGGGATAAAGATTGCGACAATCAGCAGCAATGCGATAAAAATCAATAATCCGAACAGGATTTTTTTTAAAATCTTCATAGTTTTAGTTTTTGTGGTTTGCTTGACTAATGTACGTTTTTTTGTTATTCTTAAAAACACCAACTGCTAAAAAGTCAATAAAAAATATCTTTAAAAAAGTTATCTTTGTGCACCGAAACCATGAGGCGAACGGAAAGTTAAAACCAAAACAGATGAACCATCTTCAAGCAATTATAGAAAAAGCGTGGAACGACCGTGCTTTGTTACAGGAATCAGAAACTACAGATGCCATTCGCGAAGTTATCGATTTTCTGGACGCCGGTACTTTGCGCGTTGCCGAACCGGTTGAAAACGGCTGGCAAGTAAACGAATGGGTGAAAAAAGCCGTAGTGATGTATTTTCCAATCCAGAAGATGGAAACACTTGAAGCCGGAATTTTTGAATACCACGATAAAATGCCTCTGAAAAGAAATTACGCCGAAAAAGGAATCCGCGTAGTTCCAAATGCGGTTGCACGACATGGCGCATACATTTCAAAAGGCGTGATTTTAATGCCAAGTTATGTAAATATTGGTGCTTATGTTGATGAAGGAACGATGGTGGATACCTGGGCAACCGTTGGAAGCTGCGCGCAAATCGGGAAAAATGTACATTTATCAGGCGGTGTCGGAATTGGCGGTGTTCTTGAACCTTTGCAAGCCGCTCCGGTGATCATTGAAGACGGCGCTTTTATCGGTTCAAGATGTATTGTTGTAGAAGGCGTTCGTGTTGAAACCGAAGCGGTTTTAGGAGCAAATGTTTGTTTAACGGCATCGACAAAAATCATTGATGTAACGGGCGATAAACCTGTTGAAATGAAAGGAATCGTTCCTGCACGTTCGGTAGTGATTCCCGGAAGTTACACCAAAAAATTCTCTGCCGGCGAGTATCAGGTTCCGTGCGCACTGATTATCGGGAAACGCAAACCTTCAACCGATTTAAAGACAAGTTTGAACGACGCATTGCGCGAATACGACGTAGCGGTTTAATTCTGAAACTATGAAAATACTGGTTATTCAGCAGAAAATGATCGGCGACGTGCTTGCCACAAGTATTCTTTGCAATAACCTGAAAAAAATGTATCCGGATTCACAGGTTGATTATCTGATTTATCCATTTACAAAACCCGTTGTGGAAAATAATCCGAATATTGACAACATTATTCTTTTTGAAGATAAATTCCGCGAAAGCAAAAAAGCACTTTTCAGTTTCCTGACATCAATCCGTAAAGCGAAATACGATTTGGTAATTGATGCTTACGGAAAACTTGAGAGCAACCTCATCACAGCATTTTCGGGAGCAAAAACAAAAATCGGGTTTCATAAATCATATACGAATATAATTTACACAAAAACCGTAAAGGAAATTTCTGTCCCGAAAACCGATGCCGGGCTTGCGATCGAAAATCGCCTGAACCTGCTGAAAATACTGGATTCAAAAGCAATTTTAGACAACAAGCCAAAAATTTTCCTTACCGAAAAAGAAATCGAAAACGGAAAAAATATCCTTCAAAACCACAACATCGATTCAAATAAAAAAATCTACATGATTGGTGTTTTGGGAAGCGGCGAAAACAAAACGTATCCTTTTCCGTTTATGGCAAAAATCCTGGATTTTATTGTTGCCGAAACGAATGCAATCTTACTTTTTAATTACATTCCGAAACAGGCAAAAGAAGCGCAGGCGATTTTCAATCTCTGTAAACCCGAAACGCAGAAAAACATTATGATAGATGTGATTCCGGGAAGCATTCGCGAATTCCTTTCGATCACGTATCATTGTGATGCGTTAATAGGAAACGAAGGCGGTGCGGTAAATATGGCGAAAGCGATTGACAAACCTACATTTACGATTTTTTCAACCTGGATCAAAAAAGAAGCATGGAATTCGTTTGAAAACGGAACGGCAAATGTTTCGGTTCACCTGAAAGATTTCAAACCGGAATTATACGGAGCAAAATCGGCAAAGGAAATGAAAGGAAAAGCGATGGAATTATATTCAGATTTCACGCCGGATCTTATTCTTCCAGCATTAGGAAAGTACTTAAAAATCAATTAGAATCAATTCCTATTGGCGTGCGGATCACTTTATTCTTACGGGTATTTTCACGGATTGCGTAATTTTTCTTCCATGTTGCTTCATTTACATAGCCACGCGCGTGATCCAAATGCACGCAGATGGCGCTGTAACGGATTTGCTTCGACTTCAGTCCGTTATTGAAAAGTCGTTCTCCAAGCTCACGATCCTGTCCGCCATATTGCATTTCCTGGTTGAAACCGTTAATCGCGACAAGATCAGTTTTCCAACCGGAAGCATTATGCCCGTTCCAGGTTGGTTTTGTTGGCGTAATAAAATTCAGGAATTTTTCAAGGAAACCCGAAGCTGAAAATTTGACGTTTTTATAGCTTTTTGTAAGGCCTTGAGCAGTTAACCATTTTAAGTC
>CAZSDN010000046.1:11876-14138 GCA_964605595.1 uncultured Flavobacterium sp.
AAACAACGCTGGTTTACAACATCATCTTTGGTAATTGCTTGCGAAATATCCATCGGAAGTTTAAAATATCCGCCTGAAAGAAAATATCCTCTTTCCCGGCGATTGACATGAATTTCAACGAAATCTTTCCTCGGAATACAATCGCCATCGGTAAAAATCAAATAGTCTGAATTTGCCGCGACAATCGCTTTATTAAGAATCTGCGACTTTTGAAAACCAT
Organism: uncultured Flavobacterium sp.; assembly: GCA_964605595.1. GTDB lineage: Bacteria > Bacteroidota > Bacteroidia > Flavobacteriales > Flavobacteriaceae > Flavobacterium. The sequence goes on from CAZSDN010000046.1 coordinate 12,097, forward strand.
TGTCTTCATGCCAAACATGAACAATTGGAATCTCAGTTTCTGTACGCAATTTTTCAATTAATAAGCGTGTATCATCGCGCGAACCGTCATCAGCAATGATGATTTCAAAGCTTCTTTCAGTCTGTACGCTAAATCCCCAAATCACTTTTTCAAGCCAGGCTTCGGCATTATAAGTACTCATTATTACAGAAGCTTTCATGACAGATTAGAGTTTGGAATTTCGTAATTTTACAGCAGTTTGAATCAAAAACCAATATTTCATACTTTTTTTGATTTAAGCCTTTGCAAAAATAGTAAATAAATTATATTTGTTGAATATTTAGAATTTAATGGAGTTCACGCCGAAAAAAGAAATATCAGTTCTCATCATAACGCTAAACGAAGAAGTTCACATGAAGGAACTTTTAAGTGATTTAGATTTCGCAGACGAAGTAATTGTAGTGGATTCCTATAGTTCAGACCGTACAAAAGAGATTTCCGAAACTTTTCCAAATGTAAAATTCATCGAGCATAAGTTTGAGAATTATACTTCACAACGCAATTTCGCAATAGACCAGGCAAAAAATGAATGGATTTTATTTATTGATGCCGACGAAAGGCTTACGCCCGAACTCAAAGCTGAAATCATCCGGACGATAGATAGAAACGATAATGTAAACGCTTACCTGTTTTACCGCAGGTTTTTCTTCAAGAAAAAGGAACTGCATTTCAGCGGCTGGCAAACCGACAGGATTTTTCGCCTTTTCCGTAAAAACAAAGCGCGTTACACCGCAAAGCGGCTTGTGCATGAAAAACTCGATGTCGATGGCAAAATTTCCATTTTTAAGAACAAGCTGATTCATTATTCGTATGCCGATTACAGTTCGTATAAAGGAAAAATGATCACTTATGGAAAGCTGAAAGCGCGCGAAAAGTTTCAGAATGGTTTCAGGCCAACATTGTTTCTCCGGTTTGTCCATCCGGTTTATAATTTCCTGTACCAGTATCTTGTGCGTCTGGGCATTCTCGACGGCCATCGCGGAGTTATCATTTGCTATCTCAATGCATTAAGCGTAAAAGCGCGTTACAAAGAGCTTAAGCGCCTTTACAGGGAAGAATCATAAAACTTTGAAATCTAAATCATGGGAATAAAAAGTTTTTTACAGCATAAATTTTCTCATTTCAGCCGAAGCGCAAAAAAAAGGGAAGTCATCAGCCGTATCCTGAATTTTCAGGATCAGCAAAATACAGATGTAATAAACCTGCATCGTTATGATCCTACGAACATTGGCGATTTTTACTGCGGGCCTCATCATTACTTTGACAAACTCCACGGAAAACATCTCGATATTTTTGATTACAAAAGAGAAGACAAATCCATACGGGATAACTGGTTTGAAAAAATCACACAAAATTCGCTCATAATCGGCGGCGGCGGTTTACTAAACCGCGAAGGTTTTGACAAGCAGATGGAACTGTTTGAACAGCTTGGCGAAAAAGGAAAAAAGACCGTGCTTTGGGGGCCGGGCCATAATTCCAAAAACAAAAGGACTTTCGGAAAAATCAATAGCTATAACATTGATACATCAAAATTTGGACTTGTCGGCGTTCGGGATTACAATATGAAAGAAGAATGGGTTCCCTGCCCGAGTTGCCTCCATCCTATTTTCGATACGCCTTTTGAAGTCAAGAATGAAATTGGGGTGATTTTCCATAAAAAAACACTGACCGATAAAACCGTTTTGGCAAAATTCCGGCATTTCCCATCGACTTCCAACGATGCTGTTTTTGAAGATGTCGTAAAATTCATCGGTGAAACCGATACCATATTGACCGATAGTTACCATGCAATGTACTGGAGTTTGATGCTTGGAAAAAAAGTGATGGTTTTCCCGAATTCTTCCAAATTCTATGATTTTAAATACCAACCGGTCATTTCTACATTTTCAAACTTTGAAAACGATTTGAAAAAAGTACAATCGTACTCCGGAATCATGGAAGAATGCCGTGAAATAAACTTAAAATTTGCCGATAAAGCTTTTGATTATCTTGGTGTATAGAAA
>CAZSDN010000046.1:14148-16897 GCA_964605595.1 uncultured Flavobacterium sp.
TTTTTTAAGCAATTGTACGTCGTATCGGTTTTTAACTTACTGATCCTTCTTTTTATTGCTTCGGCCTACACGAATTACCTGGAAAGCATGGGCGGTTTTCTTCCAAAATTGTATTTTGCCCTTGCAACTTTCAGCCATTTTGCCTTGATATCGGCTCTTCCTTTACTGCTGGGATTCCTGGTGTACAGCATTTCGAAATCGCAAACAATTACCCGGATTTTGTTTTCTTTTTTTTCGGTATTCCTGATAATCATTCTGAAAGTCGATGTAACAATTTTTAGCCAGATGCGCTATCATTTGTCTCCAATCGTTTTCAATCTAGTTTTTGGAAAAAGGGCCAGTGACATTTTCCAGTTTTCATCATCAAACATAATGATGGCGACCTTGTTCGTGATATTGACAATCGTTGTTCAATTTCTGTTCCTTAAAGCAGCAAAGAAAATCGTTTTAAAAAAATACAATCTGAGGATAAAAGCAACCGTTGCCGTTTTCCTTGTTTCATTACTGATGAGCAATTTTATTTTTGCATGGAGCGATGCCAATTTTTATCGTCCGGTTATGCAATTCAAGAAAATTTACCCGGTATTTTTTCCACTTACGGCCGATTCGCTTTTAATGAAATTAGGTTTGGTGGATGTCGAAAAAAATAAAAAAGCCAACAGCCTTAGCGGTAATGAAAGCCAGCAATCTATTCAATATCCGCTAAATCCAATCGTTTCTGAAGCTAAAGCAGAAAAGAAAAATGTACTTTTCCTCATTGTTGACACTTGGCGTTTTGATTGTATGACTAAAGAAATCACTCCGAATATTTATGATTTCGCTCAAAAATCACAAGTTTTCACTAATCACCAAAGTGGCGGAAATATGACCACAAGCGGGATTTTTACGCTTTTTTACGGAATACCGGCAACCTATTTTTTAAGTTTTACCGAAATTGAAAAGCAGCCGGTTCTTATTCAGGAATTTCAAAAGCAAAAATATAATCTTTCCATTTTTGGAAGCGCGACACTTGAAAATCCGCCGTTTAACCGAAACGTCTTTTCCAATATTCCGGATCTACGTTTAGAATCAAAAGCAAAAACTGTTGCCGGCCGCGATATCGAAATCACAACCGAATGGATGGCAAAAATGGAAAATAATAAGGCCGACGAACCATTTTTCGGATTTTTGCTTTTTGACGGCGCACACGGATTCGCTTACCCTGAAGATTACAAAAAAACTTTTAACCCGTCACTTCCTGAAGTTGATTACCTTGCGCTCGAAGGCGATTATGAACCTACGCAATTAATCAACCGGTATAAAAACTCATTGCATTTTGTGGATTCCCAAATCGGAAAAATCCTCAAACAACTCGAAGAAAAGAAACTTCTTGAAAACACAATTATTGTAATCACCGGCGATCATAGCCAAGAATTCAACGATAATAAAAAAGGCTATTGGCAGCACGGAGGCAATTTTTCGAAATACCAGATCCAGGTTCCAATGCTGATTTATGACGCTTCTAAAACTCCAAAAACATATAATCACTTATCTTTGCATTACGATATCGTGCCAACATTAATGGCTGACGTTTTAGGCGTTAAAAATCCGTTGAAAGATTATTGCTTCGGGCAAAATATGTTTGACACAAAAGACCGTGATTGGTTCGTTTGCGGATATAACCAGAAATATTCGGTAATTTCTACAAACCGGATTACGAATATATATGAATCCGGGCTTTATGACATTCTCGACAAAAATTTAAATCCGCTTGAAGAAGAAATAAATTTCGATCAGATTGCAAAAGCATTCGAACTCAACAATCGCTTTTACATAAAAAAGCCAAATTAAAAACCATGCAGGAAGAAATCCAAAAAGCGTTTGAAGTGATCCAAAACGGCGGAATCATACTTTATCCGACTGACACAGTCTGGGGAATAGGCTGCGACGCTACAAATGCCGATGCGGTTGCAAAAATCTACGCGCTCAAAAAAAGGGCCGAAACACAAAGCATGATCGTTTTGATGAATGGTGAAAAAATGATGTACAATGTTTTCAAAGATATTCCGGAAACGGCGTGGCAAATCATCGATCTTTCTGAAAAACCGACAACGCTGATTCTGGATAATCCGCGCAATGTGGCCGCAAATATCATTGCTGAAGATAAAACGCTTGGCGTCCGCCTCGTAAAAGAACCATTTTGTTTTAAACTAATGGAACGGATGAAAAAACCATTGGTTTCGACTTCTGCAAATATATCCGGCGAGCCAACTCCAAAAAGTTTTAAAGAAATCAGCCCTGAAATTATAAAAGGCGTTGACTATGTCGTAAATTTGCACCACGATAAAATCGCAGGAAAGCCTTCAACAATCATAAAATTGTCGAACGATTTACAGGTGAAAATTATCCGTAAATAATGAATACGCTCCATACGAAGCGTAATATTTAAAAGAACGCATTCGTGACAAAAACCAACTATAAAGAAGCTCTAAACCATAAAATATTTGAAGCCGTTTCACAGGCTTCCGCCGAACTTAATCTCGAAAGTTATGTTATTGGCGGTTTTGTCCGTGATTTGGTTTTGGGCCGATCACATAAAAAAGACATCGACATCGTTGCTGTTGGAAGCGGAATCGAGCTTGCTTTGAAAGTTTCAGAATTGCTTCCGAAAAAACCAAAAGTACAGGTTTTTAAAACTTACGGAACTGCGATGTTGCGCTATCAGGATATTGACATTGAATTTGTTGGAGCACGTAAAGAATCCTATAAT
>CAZSDN010000046.1:16907-17737 GCA_964605595.1 uncultured Flavobacterium sp.
GAAATCCATTGGTTGAAAACGGAACATTGCAGGACGATCAAAACCGCCGGGATTTTACTATAAATGCCTTGGCTTTGTCACTCAATCCGGATGATTTTGGGAAACTTTCAGATCCTTTTCAGGGTTTGAAAGATTTGGAAAGAAAAATAATCCGAACGCCTTTAGATCCTGATGTGACTTTCTCAGACGATCCTTTGCGGATGCTGCGCGCGATACGTTTTGCATGCCAGCTGGATTTTGAAATTGAAGAAAAATCCCTTCTGTCGATTACAAAAAACGCCGAACGGATTAAAATAATTTCCGGCGAGCGCATCGTTGAAGAACTCAATAAAATCCTTTCGACGCAAAAACCGTCGGTTGGCTTTTTACTTTTGTACAAAACCGGATTACTCGATATAATTTTGCCTGAATTGACAGCATTGAACAATGTCGAGGAAATGGAAGGCCATACGCATAAAAACAATTTTTACCACACGCTTGAAGTCGTTGACAATATTTGTCCGAACACTGATGATGTGTGGCTTCGATGGGCGGCTTTGCTTCACGATATCGGAAAAGCACCAACAAAACGTTTCACAAAAAAACAAGGCTGGACATTTCATGGTCACGAATTTTTAGGTGGAAAAATGGTTAAGAAAATTTTTGAGCGGCTTCATATGCCATTGAACCACAAAATGAAATTCGTTCAGAAAATGGTGATGATGAGTTCGCGTCCGATTGTGCTTTCTCAGGATATTGTGACCGATTCGGCCGTGCGCCGCTTGGTTTTTGATGCCGGAGAAGATGTTGAAAACCTGATGATTTTATGCGAAGCTGATATTACAACAAAA
>CAZSDN010000046.1:17747-19932 GCA_964605595.1 uncultured Flavobacterium sp.
GCCTCCTATTTCAGGCGAGGAAATCATGGAAATCTTCAACCTGAAACCTTCACGCGAAATCGGTATTTTGAAAGAAACGATAAAAGAAGCGATTCTTGAAGGAGAAATCCCAAATGAATATGAAGCCGCTTATGCGTTTATGATGCAAAAAGCAGAAAAAATCGGCCTTAAAAAAACAACCTGACAATGAAAAAATATTTCGTTCCCGCAGCAAAAACATCACTTGTGTTAGTTTATCTCGTAATCATTGCTGGCGCTTTGGTGCGAATGACAGGCTCGGGAATGGGTTGCCCGGATTGGCCAAAATGTTTTGGTTATTACATTCCGCCAACAGATGTTAAAGAATTAACTTGGGAACCGAACCATTTGTTTGAAAAAGGACAGGTGATTATTAAAGATGAAGCGCTTTTGGTAGCGAAATCGGATTTTACAACTTCGACAACTTTTGAAGAATCCAACTGGGAACTTTATACAAAACATGACTATGCGATTTTCAATCCGATGCATACCTGGATTGAATATATAAACCGGCTTTGCGGCGCTTTGGCAGGAATTGCAGTTTTTGTAATGGCTATTTTTTCTTTTGGTTTCAGAAGAGAAAAAAGCAGCATTACATGGCTTTCATGGCTCACGGTTTTCATGATGGGATTTCAGGCATGGCTTGGCGCGACAGTGGTTTATTCTGTTTTGAATCCGGTTAAGATTACTTTGCACATGGTCATGGCTTTGGTGATCGTGGCCGTAATTTTGTACATTATCAAATCGGCTAAAAGTGAAAATCCTGTTGTAAAATACGATTCCAAATTCCGGTATCTATTGATTGTCGCTTTGATCTTAACATTGATCCAGGTTATTTTGGGAACGCAGGTGCGGCAATATGTTGACGAACAGGTAAAAGCTTTTGGATATGACCGGATGCATTTAATTTTTGAAAATCCGACAGTTAACTTTTATATTCACAGATCGTTTTCATTCCTCATTTTTGGCGTGAATGCCGCTTTATTTATAAGGAACCGAAAGCTGCAATTGGGCTATTCAAAGATGGATTGGATTATTTTGTTGCTGCTGATTGAAATTATTTCGGGAATGGCGATGTATTATTTCGATTTCCCGTTTGGTTCACAAACCATTCATTTAGTAATTGCCGCATTGTTTTTTGGCGCGCAATATTATTTGCTCTTGGAAAGTAAAAAGCAAATTGCATAACCAGAAAATTTATAAATACTGTAACACAATTTTAAAACAACCGATACTATCTTTGTGTAACAATGAATCTAAAAAGGCACAATAACCGAAATCCTATTTCGTTATAAAATATGAAACTATTTCATAAGTGAACAAGGGTTCGCTTCTTGAAACAGTTTTTTTTATGCGATCCATTCTTTAAAATCCGGGACTTTTTCGCGGCTCACGATAACTTCATCGTCTTTGTAAGTTGGTAAAATGAGCTTTAAGCGCGAATTTGAATACATCACAATTTCCTTGATCGATTTTAGCGGAATAATGAATTTTCGGCTAATTCGATAAAATGCTTTCGGGTCGAGTTCGTTTTCTAAAGTTTCCAGTGTATTCTCGATAAGATAATTCCGATTGTCAATTGTATGGATATAAGTTCCTTTGTTTTCACTGAAAAAACATTCAATTTCATCAGTTGTGATGACCTTTAAATGTTGCCCGATTTTTACCGTAAAACGTGTTTTATAATTTTTCTCCGACGGATTTTGGAACATCTTCCTGATCTGGTCGAAATCGAAAGCAGGATTTTCCTGTTTTGGCAAACGTGCTTTGAATTTATTTACGGCGATTTCAAGATCGTCTTCGTCAATTGGTTTCAGGAGGTAATCGATGCTGTTGAGTTTAAACGCTTTTAGTGCGTATTCGTCGTAAGCGGTTGTGAAAATTATCGCGCTATTGATTTTAGTTTTTTCAAAGATTTCGAATGAAAGTCCGTCGGAAAGTTGAATATCAAGAAAAATCAGGTCGGGATGTGTATTTGAAGAAAACCATTCGAGCGCTTCCTGAACCGAATGCAGCATGACGCCAACATTGATTCCGAGTTTTTCGAGTTTGCGTTGCAGTAATCTTGCAGCTGGTTTTTCGTCTTCGATGATGATTGTGGTCATTGGTTGTTTTGAATTTTAAATTTTGAGGTTTCTGGGATTTGCGTGAAGGATGGAAACGGAAA
>CAZSDN010000047.1:0-3266 GCA_964605595.1 uncultured Flavobacterium sp.
TCCAAAGCAGCATCAAATTGCTCTTCTTCTTCTTTTCCTTCGACCGAATAATCCAAAACGGAAGAAACGCCTTTTGTAAACATTTTATCCACTACCGGAAGGCAATCGTCTTCATTCACGCCGCCGCAAAAATGATCAAAAACCGTAGCCCGTATTAAACCTTCAACCGGAAGATGTGCTTTTATGGCAAAATTTGTCACCGCAGTTCCGATACGTACAAGCGGCTGGTTATCAATTAATTTAAATAGAAAATAGGCGCGGTCGAGTTCGGTATCGCTTTTAAGCGAAAATGCAATTTGTGTATTGTTGAAGATTTTATCCATGCGATTTTTGTTGATAACGCAAATATACACAGAGTTTGATATATTTTTTATAATTTAAGATAGTGATTTGTGGTGGATATGAATTGTTTTATTTAAGGGTAAATCTTAAAAACAAAAGCTGCAGAAGATCACTCCTGCAGCAATTAAAACAAAAACTCAACTATTTAATCTGCTTAATCCATTCGTGTGAATTTTATGGCTGTTCCGCCGCCGTCTGCCAGATTCAGGTCAAGTATCATCGAACTGTTTACGGTTTTGGTTGAAATCGCAACGGGATACGGATTGGTTTTATAACCTGCTCCAGTTCCATCGGCATAAATTTCAGCCTGATATGTTTTGCCCGGATCAAGGAACGACAAAGAAACTTTAATCTGGCGTGCATTTTCATTTGTAATCGATCCCAGATACCAATTTTTGCCATCCCAGTCTTTTCTTACAATAGTCGTATATTCCCCAATTTTAGAATCGAGGACTTTGGTTTCCGACCAGTTGCACGGAACATCTTTTATAAATTTAAACTCAGGTTTTCCAACATAGTTTTCAGGTAAATCGGATGCCATTTGCAACGGGCTGAAAATTACTACATACAATGCCAATTGCGCCGCCAAAGTTGTTTGCACACGTGCTCCCTGAGGCGTTTTATAATCAAAATCAAAATTTCCGGGTGTATAATCAAATGGCCCTGCCAGCATTCTTGTAAAAGGCAATGTGGTTAAATGTTCGGGTGTATTTCCTCCGTCAGCCGACCATGCATTATACTCCTGCCCTCTTCCGCCTTCCTGCGTCATAATGTTGGGATAAGTTCTCTCCAGTCCGGTTCCTTTTACCGGCTCATGATTATCAATCATTATCTTATATTTTGCCGCCGTTTCTATGACTTTTCTGTAATGGCGAACTCCATATTGGCTGTCATGCCATTCTTTTTTATCCAGGTACTTGTTCACATAACCGGTTTTTACCGTATTGACTCCGAGCCTGTTATAAAGTTTGAATGCGTCATCCAACTGGCTTTCGTAATGCTTTGCTGCGCCGGCGGTTTCATGATGCCCGATCAGGCGCACATTTTTCATTGCGGCATACCGCGTGATTTCTTCCAGGTCAAAATCCGGATATGGCTTTGTAAAACTGAATGCAGAACCATCGGCCGTCCAGTCGCCGTCCCAACCTACATTCCAGCCTTCTACCAAAACGCCATCGAAAGCATGTTCAGCGGCAAAGTCAATATAGCGCTTGGTGTTTTCTGTAGTCGCGCCATGCTTTGGCCCTTGTCCCCATGAATATTTCTCGAGGTGCATTCCCCACCAAATCCCGATATATTTTGAAGGTTCTATCCAAGAATGGTCTTTAATTTCAGAAGGCTCATTAAGATTGAGCATTAGTGTTGATGTAACCAAATCACCCGGTTTATCACCAACAATTATTGTCCGCCATGGAGTTTGAAACGGAGTTTGCGTATATACTTTTACACCATCGGCCCACGGAACCAAATCGCTTTTATATTGATTGCCTTTCGATTTCAGCAAGGTCATTGAAGCAAAATCTGTCAGGTTAGCTTCATGTATGGCGACAAACAGCTTGTCTTTTGTTTCAAAAGTAGCCGGTGTATTTATCGTATCGGTTTTGCTGATCGGCGATTTTTTGTAAAAACTTTCATAATAGCTGTTTTCGCGATGTACCGGAATAGACCAAACATCATTATCAAAAGGAAATGTAAACTGTGTAATTTCATCCGAAATCTTCACTTTATCAAGGTTTGGCTGTTTAGGAAAGGAATACCTGAATCCTAATCCGTCGTCAAAAACCCTGAAAATAATATCGACAAGCCGCTGTTGCCCGTGTGATTCCTGAAGATGTACAACCAGTTCGTTATGATTGTCGTTAACCTTCCTGAATTCGCCCCAAGGCTGTTCCCATGTTTCGTTAACCGATTTTGTTTCAGTGCTCACTATTTTGAAGCCTTCGGTCATTTTTTTAATCCCGTGAAATTCAAATCCCATCAGCGACGGTTCGATCACCGATTTTCCGTTTGACGAAAACCGGTATTGCGGCTGCCCCGATTTAGTCAACACAAAAACCAGTTCATTCTTTTTTCCGGGTGATGTGACCTTGTAGGCTTTATTAGTGCTGCAGGAAAGTATCGACAACGCTGCAAAAGCAATCAGGCAATATGTGTATAATTTGTTTTTCATTTAATTGGCATTGATTTTTATTGGATTTCATTTAGCAATTCTATTGCTTTTTGAGGCTGCATCGAAACAAAATAACCAAAAACTTTATTGAGTTTTTTTTGTATCGCGGCGTTTCCTTTATGCTTTTTTCTTAAAGTGTACAATGTACTGATTTCCGGAAAAACATTAGCGGTATTTTGTACACCTGCAAATGCTTTTACCTTTTCGATATAATTATAGCCAAATTCAATTGTTGGCTCGAACATTGTCCCTTCGCCAAAATCATTCCAGGTAACCAATTGAAGATAATCAACACTTGCGTTTTCAGCCATGGCAAGGGTTTGGTCTAATGTACCTCCATTGTTGTGGTTGATTGTCCATCCAATTCCGGCTCCGCCGCCACCCTGAACATAAAAATCATTGAATCCCGGATATGCGCTTCCCATAGCAATGGAAAGGTTTGGAAGGCTATTGGCATAAAAATTAGCTATATGAGAATTATCCTGGTAAACCCACGAATATTCACCAGACGCATTACTACCTGCTTCGGCCGATTCGTACCAAAGCGTCAGAAACGTTGGTTTTGGACTAAGCCCGCTGAAAGCGTTTGTCCAGTCGGCTGGAGTTGTAAGTGTTATTGGCCCGAAATTCAGCAATAAGGGTTTGCCGTTGATTTTGATGTAATTTGCATCTTTAAAACAATTTGACTGCAAATAGGCAAGGTCGGCTTTTGCTGCGTTTACCGTTGTGGCCTGGCGGCCACAACGGTAAACGC
>CAZSDN010000047.1:3276-3872 GCA_964605595.1 uncultured Flavobacterium sp.
GCCAGGCCGGCATCAACAATATTTCCCAAAAAGCGGTCTTCATATACGATGGCATATTCCAATCCTACTTTATCAAGCATTTGTATTATCTGCTCAGTATTTTCCTTAATCATTTTGTAATCATTAAGGTCGTATGTTCCGTACCAATCAATCAGGATTCCGTCAATCCCGGCGTATTTCATCAAAAGCAAATGGTTTTCAATAACATTCGCGTCACCTGAATGATACGGGCCGATTAACGGATAATAATGTGCCGCAATTTCCCTGCGCCCGTTCGCGTCAACGTTATTAGGGTTTTTATTCGCCATTGTCCAATGGTAGCCCCATTGATTATTTGAGCTGCTTTCGTTGGTTTCGAACCAGGGCATATAATGCGCATAAATTTTTGTACTTTTTGATTTTTGAATCGCAACGGGATCAAAAGTCTCGGCCTGCGGCTTTGAATCTTTATTATCGTTACTACAACTTGTTATCGAAAAACTGAAAATACATATAAATAGCAAAGTGATGAATCTGTTCATTGTTGTTTTGTTAAAAATGCCGGCCTTCCATAACTAAACCAAATTATAGAAGACCGACATGGGATTTTAGTTTAC
>CAZSDN010000047.1:3882-8365 GCA_964605595.1 uncultured Flavobacterium sp.
CATGGCCCTCGGCATGTGCAGGAGACGGTTCAGTAACCCGGGTTTTGGGTCAGGTTTGTGTTCGTACTCAATACTGAAGCCGGAATCGGGAAAATTGACTTATGAGGCTCGGTAGTTCCTTTTTCCCACCATGGCTGGAAAAATGTCCCGAAACGGATGTTATCGGTTCTTCTTCGGCCTTCAAAAATAAATTCACGAAGTAATTCTTTGTTGATAAAATCGAGATCTATTACCGCAGGCATTTCAGTTCCTGCACGTTCGGTAATTTGCTCGATAAAAGGTGCTGCCAACGAAGGCGATCCCATTCTCACATAACATTCGGCCTGCATCATCAGGATTTCAGAATAACGGATTACGACCCAATCGTGGTCGCGCTCCCATTTTTCGCCGGCTTTCACTTCATATTTGTTAAGGCGGACACCTTCGTTTTGCTTTGCATCAGTAAAATTGCCGATTGCTTCGGTATAAGTCAACTGCTCGCCGCTATCCATTATGATAACTGATCCTGTGGCCAGATTAATCTGATCTCCGGCAAGCATTGATTTTTTCCTTTTATCGGTGTCTTCAAAGGATGAAAAAACTCCAGGTTGCGCACAAATACCGTTGGCGCTCCAAGGATAATCCCCTGTAGCAGAAACAGTTAATTTGTGTAAATAATGATAGCTCATTGAAGAAAGATAGTTACCCACTGTTCCGGCATTCGAATCATACGGAATTGCAAGAATAATTTCGTGTGAAGCCTGGTTTTGAGTGGCAAAGTTTGCAAAATAATCAACATTTAAAGAATATCCTGAAATATTCTGGCACATAGTAATGCAGTCCTGCCAGCGCGGCGTACCTACGAAAGCTTCAGAATTCAGATACAATCGCGCCAATAATGCATATGCCACATTTTGCGTAAATTTAGAATATACTACATTCGGGCGAAGATTGGGCAATGACTCCAGCAATTCGGTTTCTACAAAATCATAAACCTGCTGGCGCGTTGATTTTGCAGGCAAGCCTGTATCTTCAAAATCGGTTACAATCGGTACATTGCCAAACATGTCCAAAAGCTGGTAATAGTAATAGGCCCTGATCGAACGCAACTCGGCATAAATAGGCTTCTTGGCTTCATCGGTCAGACCTGATTTATCAATCTGGTAAATGATCGAATTTATCTTCGCAATTCCGCCATAGCAGTAACGCCATGCCGACAGGATCATCCGGTTATCCGCATTCCATGTATGCCTTTGTGCATCCTGATATTGCCCGCCGTCAAACCAGTCGGTTCCGCGTGTTGGGATCGTAGCCTCGTCTGAAGCGATTTCGTTCAGGAAAAATACATATTCACAGGTTGGATATGAATTGGAAATCGCATCGCCAAAACCTCTCAACGACGAATACGCGCCGCCAACCAATGCCTGGATTTCTCCCGGGGTTTGTCCGAAATTATCATCTTCAACCCTGTCATAAACGTCTTCACTTAAATCGGTACACGAAAAAGTAAAAAGTAAACTTAGCAGTAATGTTGCTGTTATTTTGGTTTTCATTTTTTTATATTTTATGTTTTTCATAGCTTAATTTGCCAGTGTGAAATATAACCCGAAAGAAATAGTCGTTGGCCTTGGATAATTGTTAAACCTGTCAATCCCGGGATTTGACAATCCGGTTAAGTCAATTTCAGGATCAACGCCGCTGTAGTTTGTAAATACCGCGAGGTTCTCACCCAACACATATACGCGTAATTTCGAGCCTCCTTTTTTGAAAGGGAACGTATAACCCAAAGTTACCGTCTGCAACCTAAAGAAAGACGCATCTTCTATCCAGTAACTTGAGAATTTTGGAGCCGATGTGATTCCGCTGTTCAAAAAGCCGTCAGGAACATTGTTTGATGGCAAACGGTTTGGATCAAAAAGCATCATTTCGGTTGCGTTCAGGACTTCCTGCCCGAAACTTCCGTAGCTTGTAAATCCGAAATCAAATTTGTCATATGTAAAGTTCATTCCCAAACCTAAAATGAAATCAGGCTGGACATTGCCAATTGCTTTTTGTTCAGTGCCAAGAATTATTGCGCCATTTTCATCCAAACCCTGACTTTCATAACCCCAGAAAGTTCCTACAGGATATCCTTCTGCGATGATTTGCGAGAATTGATTTGACATTCCTGAAAGCCCGTGGAGCGAGCCGCTGAAGATTTCATCGGTTTCATAAATCTGGTTAGACAGTTTTTCGATCATTTGCTTGTTTTTGGCAAAAGTCAGGTTTGCATCCCAAGTAAACTTGCCTTTGTTCATCACTTCGGCGTTAAGCGTAAGCTCGATTCCTTTATTAGACAATTCGCCTACATTGGCAAGCATCATCCCAACCAAATAAGGCGGTTGCGGCACTTGGTATGTATAAAGCAAATCTTTTGTCGTTTTTGAATACCATTCGAATGTTCCCGTAATCCTGTTGAAAAGGCTGAAGTCAACCCCAATGTTGATTTGCGAAGTTGATTCCCATTTCAAATCAGGATTTGGATTTTGTGTAGGCGAATAAGCCAAGCTCCAGCTATCGGTTACAGGGTCATAATAACTGTCCTGCCCGACACCTAAAATGGATAAAGATTTATATTCGCCAATTCCGTCCTGGTTTCCTGTCACACCAAAACCTGCGCGAAGTTTCAGGTTGGTAAGCCAGTCTTTTGTTGGAGCCATGAATTCTTCTGAACTGATTCTCCATGCCGCAGAAGCAGATGGAAAAATTCCCCATTTATTGTTGGCTCCAAAACGGCTTGAACCGTCACGTCTGATTGTTCCTGTAAGCATGTATTTACCATCATAAGAATAATTGGCGCGTCCGAAAAATGAAACCAGGTTTGATTTCCCTTTATAGGAATATACATCTCCAAGGCGGTAATTGTAGCCGGCACCTAAATTATTATATCCGAAGAAATCAGTTTCAAACCCGCTTCTCTGGGCACCAAATCCTTCATATATATTTTCGAGATACGAATAACCCGCCATAGCATTAAAACTGTGCTTTCCTATGATTTTGTTGTAATTCAGGTAAGTTTCAATTTGTGCGGTCGTATATTCTCCGTATGTTTTTTGCGCATAACCGTTTTCTGTAAATCCTTCAAGAACTGCATACGAAGGTTTATAAGTGCTTCCCTGCATGGCATTATGCTCAAGCGAAACATTAACTACTGCCTGAAAATCTTTAGATAGATTCGCTTCTGTTTTAAAATATCCTAATAATCTGTGACGCTTATTATCAGCAGTCCTGTTTGTTAATATCTCAACCGGATTTTCATAAAGCGTTCCTCCTACTGAAGTAAAATTTCCGTTTGCATCATAAATAGGAATAGTTGGGTTGAGATTGAAAGCACGCTCAAAAATCCTGTAATCAAGCGGATGCCATTTATCTATATTTGCATACAATCCCGCATCAAACTTGAGGACTTTACCTAAGGCGTATTGATAAGTGCTAATGTTTGCGCTCAATCTTTCAAGGTTTGTAGTCTTGATGACACCTTCATTTTTTAAATAGGAAATAGAAGTACGCAGTCCGCTGAATTCATTTCCTGAAGTAATTCCCAATGTATGTGACTGCGTATAAGCCGTTTGCTCTAAAGCATCCTGCCAGTTGGTATTTCCTCCAAAATCAACCGCATCGGTTATGTTGTTGTCACGAACATAGCCCCGCCATTGATTTGCCGAAAGCATGTCGATGTGATTCGCCGCTTTTCCAACTCCGGTAAAACCGTTGTAAACAACAGACATTCCTTTTGTGCCGCTTTTTGTAGTGATGATGATAACTCCGTTTGCTCCTCGTGAACCATAGATTGCCGTTGCCGAAGCATCTTTTAAAACATCGATCGATTTGATATCCGATGGCTGAACAACGTTAATATCCACACCCGCAATTCCGTCAACGACTATTAATGGATTATTGCTTGCCGTTAAAGACGTTCCTCCTCTTAAACGCAACGAAGCGCCACTGCTCGGATCTCCTGTTCCTTTAAAGACAGCCAAACCGGCAACTTTTCCCTGTAAAACCTGTTCGGTAGATGAAATTGTTCCTTTTACAAGATCTTTCTCAGTAACGGTAGAAATTGAACCCGTCAGGTCTGATTTTCGCATGGTTCCATATCCAACGGAAACCAGCTCAATTTCATCCAAAACGAAAGTATCTTCCTGTAGCCGTATTTCGAAAGCGGAATTTGTGCCATCGGCTACTATTTTCTGTGTCGTATAGCCAACAGATGAAATTTCGACGGAATTTCCAACCGTAACTTCAAGTGTAAATTTTCCGTCAATGTCGGTCATAGTGCCATTTGCCGCACCGGTTTCCTGAACCGAAGCTCCCGGAAGCGCTATTCCTGTATTATCATAAATGGTTCCCGAAATCAATTTCTTTTCCTGGGCAAAAAGGCCGCCTGAAATAAAAAACATCAGGATCAGGAGTGCAAGTGATGTAAAGGCCCGTTTTTGAAGCGGAACCGTATTTGTGTTTTTAC
>CAZSDN010000047.1:8375-9759 GCA_964605595.1 uncultured Flavobacterium sp.
TTTTTACTATTCATTTGAATTGGTTTTAAATTGATTAGTCGACCGTTTTGAGCGGAATTGTGGTATCAGAAATAGTCCTGTCGGTATTGTCTTTTACCAGCACGTGAATTTCAGTAATGTTAGGAGTATTTTTCAACCCGCTCACCAAGTTCACAAATCCTTTGATCTCGCTTACGCCTCCGGTGAATTCCCCTGTCAATGTTGTTGCTCCGGCAGTTATTGTATAAATAAGCTTGTTGACTCCGGGTTCGTTGTTTTTCCTTATGATTCCCAGAAAATCCTTTTTGGTGATTTGTAAAGGAAAGAAACGAAATTCCGGCGGCGGCGGCGGAATGTATTCGCCAGCGTGGATAATCTGATCCGGAATTGTTCCCGCCCAGTTGTCCTTAACCATCAAAAAGGTAATGTTTTCCATAATGAATCCATCGGGAACCGGATAATATTCAGCCGGGACAAGATCCATTTTATAAAACCCGTTACCCATATTTTTGAGTTTTGTTTTTTCTACGATTTCCGGAAGCCATGCCTGGTATTCCTGCAAAACCGCCCAATTGTTCAGCCCGCTGTGAAAATGTACACTGGTTGCATCTGCAAAATTGGGAGCAAGATTAGCATTAAAAAGGATGCTTACGCCTTTATCCAAAGTTGGTTTTGTAGGATAGGAACGAATGATTTCGTTTGCGGTGTAAAAAGACGAAAAACTCGTATAAGCCACCTGGGCAACACCCGATTGCTTTGTTCCGTGTTTATCTTTAAGACGGAACCAAAATCCGGCGCTTGAGGCGATTTCTTCAGGAGTTCTTGAAAAATATAATGTTGGTGTGAGCGTCATGCTCCAGACCATATTTCCTTCATAATGCAATTTGGCAAAGTCGGAAGAATTTTCCCAATTTCCGGCATCTGGTTCAGATGGCGACCACATCCAAAGGTAAATATCCGATTCGGCAACAAACGTCGTGGCCGATAAATCGAAATACCATTTAACCTGTTCATCATATTTATAAACCACAGGAAAAGACCACATGGCCCCAATATCACCGGCTTCTTCTGTCTGTGCCTGGGTAAGGTTCGGAACCATTATAAAGGCAAGAAATAGTATATGTAAAAATTTTTTCATATCTGGTTTAATTAATAGCTTTTAGTTTGAATACATAAGATATAAATGGCGTCCCGTTAGAAACCCTGACCAACTGCAACTCCATTTCGCCGTTGCTTCCCGGTACTGACGTTAGCCGCAACTCGTCGGTTTTCTGGGTTTTGGCCACATCGCTGTACAGGTTAATCCTTACTGCATGGGAATTGGTTGGCTGAAAAGCGGCACTCAGGTCATAATAACCACTTAAAGCAAAAAGCTCAGGAACATTTCCTGTAACTTCATAGGTTG
>CAZSDN010000047.1:9769-19736 GCA_964605595.1 uncultured Flavobacterium sp.
ATTTGTTTTTGCAAATTCGTCAACCATTTTCAGGTTTGACAGGCTCCATTCGCCATTGATTTTTTCATACAATGTAATGGGATCGACATAATTTCCGTCATCGGGCTGGTTACACCCAAATGCGAAAAAAATCATGGCAATCAAACCGCAAATAATTTTACATTTCATAAATTTTGTTGTTTTAAGTTAGTTAATCTGTTTCATTTGAAAAGAGTAAGACGAAGCTAAGCGTTAAAATTTCCTTAAAAAAAATATACACAAAAAATCAAGATGTTTTTTGATCATAATAGAAATAAAACCCTTACCAATCAGCCAATTACAACGTTGTAGTTGTAAAAAAAATCAAGTTGATATTGAGATCAGATTTTACCTAAAAACTTAAATATTTAAGAATTTGAGAATTTTATAGGAGTATTTTTTTGTATAATTTATTCTTAAACTACTGTTCTTGAAAAATTGTAAATTTTATTATACACAAAATAAATTCGACCAAATCTGTAAAAAAGATTCGATTACTTTTGAAAATTATTACTTTTGATTCCTAACCAAAAAATAATGCGCTGTATTTTTGCCATACTTTTTTTCCTGCTTTCGTTAAACCTTTCTGCCAAAGGCATTGATCCGACTTTGGATGAACTGGACAAAGTTTTGCTCAAAAAGGAATTTTATGTAAAGCAGAAATATGCTAAAATAAAAAGCCTCAAACGCAGTGTCGATAAATTTACCTTAAGCCGCGACGATAAAAATCTTTACCAAAGCTACATGTCGCTTTTTGAAGAATACCAATCATTCAAATATGACTCAGCCTATTTTTATCTGGAAAAAGCAAAATCGCGGGCAATCGTCCTGAAAGATCCGCAACTTATATCAAAATCGAGAATCAAGGAAGGCTTTGTCCTGCTTTCATCAGGGCTTTTCAAAGAAGCCATTGATACGCTCAATAGCATCGATACGGTAAAACTTGCACTAAAAAATAAATTTGAATACTATTCTATCAAAGCGCGCGCATATTATGACCTGGCCGATTATAACCGGGACCAGCGCTATAATATCAATTATATCCAAAAAGGAAATGTATACCTGGCAAGAGCGTTGTCGCTGATTAAGCAAAACACCAATGAATATTGGGCAACCGAAAGCCTTAAACGACTCAAGCAGCAAGACTGGAAAGGAGCCGAATTTGCTTTCAGCTATTGGATAAATAATTTTAAACTGCCGCCGGAATATTATGGTATTGCAACTTCGAGCCTTGGCTATATTTATTCGGAACGCGGATATACCGAAAAAGCGATCCATTATCTCGCGCTTGCCGCCATTGCCGATGTTCGTAATGCGACGAAAGAAACTGTCGCGCTTAGAAACCTTGCGAATGAATTATTCAAAATGGGGCATCTGGAAAAAGCCAATCAGTATATTAACCTCGCAATGGATGACGCTACGTTTTATGATGCGCGGCACAGGAAAATTGAAATTTCCACGATTTTGCCCATTATTGAAAAAGCGCAGCTCAATAAGGTTAAAAGCAAAAATGACATGCTGGAAAAAATCGTGATCCTGCTAACGGTTTTAGGGTTTATTATCGTTCTTTTCCTGATTATCATTTTCAAACAGCTCAAGGAACGCAATGCATCCAAAAAAGTAATGGCCGAATCCTACAGGAAATTACAGGAAATGAACATCAGCCTTAGCGAGGCAAATTCAATCAAAGAAGAATATATTGCTTATTTTATCAAGGCAACTTCAGGGCTGATCAACAAAATTGACCACATCCAAAAAAGCACGATACAAAAAGTAATTTCAAAAAAAACCGATGAAATCATTACAAGCCTGAACCGCTATAATGTAAATAAGGAACGTGAAAACCTTTTTCATCAGTTTGATGATATTTTCCTGAAGCTGTTCCCGACTTTTGTTACCGATTTCAACAATCTTTTCCCGCCCGACCATCGGAGCATCATCAAAAAAGGCGAGCTTTTAAATACTGATCTCCGGATTTTTGCGCTTTACCGCCTCGGAATCCAGGACAGCAATCAGATTGCCGAATTCCTCGAACTTTCGGTAAGCACCATTTATACATACAAAACCCGCATTAAAAGCAAATCGGATTATAAGGAAGTTTTTGAAGAAAAAATTATGGCGATAAAAACCATTTAAAAACAGATTATGGCAAGCACACAATTGGCTAAGCATTTCAGGGATATGCATTTTGGCGGAAACTGGACCTGCGTCAATCTCAAAGACATATTAAACGATGTAAGCTGGCAGCAGGCAAATGCAAAGATCGAAGACCTTAATACGATTGGCGTACTGGTTTTCCATATTAATTATTATATCAGCGCGGTTTTGAAAGTCCTTGAAGGCGAGCCGCTTGAAGCGCATGACAAGTTTAGCTTTGATGCGCCTGAAATCAGGTCTGAAGAAGATTGGCAACAGTTATTGGCAAAAGTTTTCAGCGAGGCTGAATCGTTTGCCAAAAAACTGGAACAGCTTGATGAGGCTAAACTTTTTGAAGATTTTACCGATGCAAAATACGGAAACTATTACCGTAACATGTTCGGGATTATTGAACATACACATTATCATCTGGGACAAATTTCGCTGATAAAAAAAATGCTCCGCCATCATTCAATTAATCGTATCAATAAATAGAATATGTACAAAACCAAAACCACCGAAACCGATAAAGATGTCATCGCATTCATTGAAAAAGTCGAAAACCAGGTCAAGCGCGAAGACAGTTTTGAGCTGCTTTCACTTTTTAGCAAAGCCACCGGATTTGAACCCAAAATGTGGGGCCCGACGATCATTGGTTTTGGAACCTATCATTATAAGTACGCCTCAGGACATGAAGGCGATGCGCCTTTGGCGGCTTTTTCACCGCGCAAGGATTCGATCGTGTTTTATTTTGAACCCGAATTCAGCACCCGTGAAGCTTTGTTGGCAAAATTAGGAAAGCATAAACTTGGCAAATCATGCGTTTATGTAAAAAAACTTGCAGACATCGACCTGAAAATTGCTGAAACCATGATAACTGATTCGATTGCCCATACCAAATCAGTATATCCCGATTAAATCCAAAATTATAATAGGATGGATTCTGTACAGTTTGTGTAAGTTATTATTACGGAAAACCCTTTTGTGAGGTTAAATACTTACATCAATATTTTAATAAAATACCTAATGTATTGCTACTCCTGATGGATAATTAATCTGTAAATTTTTATTATGTATAAAACAATCATCAATCAAATTGATAGTATTTCCTGGAGGTTGGCCAAAAACATCAAATATTTCTAACTTTTCAAACCCTTCAACAGGGCATTTAACTTTTAAATCATGATTTGCCGAAAATTCTAATCCTAACAAATTGTTTGATTTGCTTAAACCATCAGGAATTTTTCTTAGGTTATTAAAGGAAAACGTTACATAATCTATATTGTACGTTTTAATATATTTTAAATTGTTATTGTAACTAAAAGTTAACAATTTTAAATTCAAATCAATATCAATCCATTTTAATTTAGTATTTCTTAATTCTAAAGATTCGATATATTTTAGTTTATTTAACTCCTTTGGAAATTTCTTCATCTTTAGACCATAAATGTCAAGCAATTTTATTTTTTTGTTATTACTCAAATTTTCAACAAATGAATCAATATTGCTGTTATTAATTGTTCCGATGCTCACATATTCTAAACTCGGCAATTTATTCAGAAAATTAAAATCTTTAATCCCAATTGTATTGATGCTTAGTGCTTTTATGTGGTTAAAGCTGTTTATGTTTGATAAAAAGAAATCAAATTTGCTTTTATTTGCAATATTCAGACAATAAATATTTTTAACATCTGAATGAAACAACTTATTACTATTATACCATCCATCCATGCAATTATTCATTACTGATTCTACTTTATAGAGATGATAATTAAAGGTAAGGCTGTCTTGAGGAAAGGTTATCATGTTGTCTTTCTTTTGTGCAAAAAGAAAACTTTGCCATGACAGGATAATTGCTATGTATATTTGTTTATTCATACTTTTTACATTTATAAACAAGCTAGCGTTTTGCTTGCAAACCATAAACCGGCAATTTCAGTTAATTTGAATCAAAATCCAAACTTTCAAAATTCCACTTTTGAGCTGGCATATACCATAAACGGCCTTCAGAAACCACAAGCGGGCAATCAAAATTATTCGTATATAAAGCGCCGGTTCCTAATCCTTGCGGCATTGGATTGTTAAGCAAAAACGTCCATTGTGCGATTGCATTCAGCCCAATATTGCTTTCTAAAGCAGAAGTGATCCACCAACCAATATTGTACTTTTCAGCAAGCGAAATCCATTCTTCGGAACCGCGAAATCCGCCAACAAAACTTGGTTTCAAAATGATATATTGCGGGCGGATTTTTTTCAGTAATTCTTCTTTTTCGGTATATGAGTTTACCCCGATAAGTTCTTCATCCAAAGCTATGGGAAAAGGTGCGTTTTTACATAGTTCTGACATCTTGTCAGTATTGCTTTTTTGAATAGGCTGCTCTATACTATGTAATTTAAATTCAGATAATTGATTAAGATTATGTGAAGAATCATTTAAACCGAAAGCGCCATTGGCGTCAACACGGATTTCTATTTCATCTTGGGTAAAATTTTGCCTGATAAAGCGTAATAAACCCAATTCTTTCTCGAAATCAATCGCTCCTATTTTGAGTTTTATACAACGAAAACCTTCGTCGATTTTCTGTTGGATCTGCTCTTTCATAAATTGCTCATCACCCATCCATACAAGTCCGTTTATCGGAATTGATTTTTGCTGTTTTGTAAACCCGGAAGGAAATAACAAAAATGGCATTTCGCTGTTCAAAGACAGAAAAGCCATTTCTACCCCAAACTGAATTGACGGAAAATCGGTTAAGGATTCCCAAAGTGCTTTTTCGCCTAAATGGATATTATCACAAACCCATTGCAATTTTTCCTCATAATCCGGCCGGTCGTCACAACTCAAGCCACGAAGCATTCCACATTCACCAATTCCTTTTTTGCCTTCATGTTCCAGGATCAGGAACCAGGTTTCTTTTTGCGTCATTACACCGCGTGAAGTTCCGGATGGGCGTTTAAACTGAAGAACATATTTCTGCCAATATGCTTTCATTATTCGAGCATTTTTAGGATTCGGTTGAAATCTTCATTGGAAATTCCGGCTTTTTTGAACGCTTCAAAATCTGATTTTGCTTTCTCGCTCCAGCTTTGATTTGCAGTTACGTTTTGCGATTTGTATTTTTTATGAAGCTCTTTGGCCGATTGAAAATCACTATTCAGCAAATAAGCATGCGCTAAATTCAATTTGATCAACAGCTCTGAATCGTCCAGTTTTTGTCCGTCTTTAAACGATTTTATCGCTTTTTCATATTGTTTTGAAAAATTATAAAAAGTTCCGATTGCATTATAATCAAGGACAGTTGCGTTTCCGTTATCAATTATTCCCAAACGCATTAAATCGATTGCTTCGCTGTATTTTCCTTTTTTGAAGTATTGCTGTGAATCGTTTCTGATATTGTCTAAAATGGCTTTATTTGCAGGCTTTTCGGTTAAACAAGCGTTGCCAAAATCTTTGTATGCTTTTGTTTTTTCGATTGCCATTAATTTCTGGTATTGCGGAAACGTATATTTCTGTTGCATTTTTTCGAGGACGCAAAGCGAAAAATCATCGCTGTTGATCATTCTTTTTACCAAATCGGATGATTTCACAAGGCTTATGATTTCTTTGCGGTTTTCTATGCTCCAGCCACGGTTTAATTTGTTGTCAACCCAAGGCACTACTTCGAGTACGATTTTCTGTTTCATAAACCAGTTTTTGCTCTCGAAACCAAACCACATATTTTCGGAATCTGTTTTAAAACAGGACGATTTATCCAGAGAAAGGCGTTTTGCGTCTTTATTTACAGGCGAATTCTGAAAGAAACATGATTTATCGGTTTTTCCTTTTTGCTCATATTCTGACGTGGATTTTGAATCTGAAAAAATCGCATAATTACATTTGTCATCGCCCGAAACTTTTGAAAGCAAAAAAACTGCTCCGGCCGAACCCTGACTAATTCCCGACGGATCGGGAATTGACTTTAATAGCGAAACCAAACTTCCTGCCATTTGCTGATTTTCGTCGAGAACCGTGATGCGGTAAACAACTTCGGTAGTTCCTACCGGAAAATCTTCGGTTTTTACAAGAATCCGGTTTCCGGCCGGGACGATAATTTCACGTGTCGTTGCCCGGTCTTTATCCCAATAACCATCCGATTGCGCGAACGAATTGAGTGAAATTATTAGGGCAAATATTCTAAGGATTGATTTCATGTGGATTTTTTAAAAACGCTGCATTCCTGCAACAACTATGCCTTAGCCCGGATGGAAGCGGCATCCTTTTGCGTAATGCAATGAAGCAAAAGATATAGCGGACAGCCGGAAACAGCTCCCGGAAATTACAAATCGATTGAAGCGCCGATTTCAAGCAGCATCAAATCTTTTCCTTTGTTAAAGAAACTGCGGATCGCATCATCGTGGTTGATTTCGATATACCCGAAAGTATCATAATGGATTCCGAGGATTTTGTCGCATTCAACAAAATCGGAAGCGATAATCGCGTCTTCGACATCCATTGTGAAATTATTCCCGATTGGAAAAATTGCCAGATCGAGCTTGGTTCGCAGCGGAATTAATTTCATGTCGTAAGTTAAAGCCGTGTCGCCGGCAATGTAGATATTTTTGTGTTCGCCTTCGATAACAAAACCGCCGGGATTTCCGCCATAGGTTCCGTCAGGAAAGGAACTTGAATGGATTGCGTTGACGTATTTCACTTTTCCGAAATCGAAATTCCAGCTTCCACCGTGGTTCATTGGATGCGATTTAAAGCCTTTTGCAGCATAATAATCGGCAATTTCTGCATTGGAAACGATTACCGCATTTGTGTTTTTTGCTATGGTTTCAACGTCCAGAATATGATCGCCGTGCGCGTGGGTTAACAGTATGAAATCTGCTTTGAGCGCATTGATATCAATATGGGACGCTTTTGGGTTGGCTGAAATATAAGGATCGACAATAATGTTTTTACCGCTGATTTCAATACCTAATGACGCGTGGCCGTAAAATGTGATTTTCATATTATTTGAAATGGTTATAGGTTGCGTTTACTATTTGTACGATAATGTCGGAAAAGAAATAAATCATTGACAATGCGAGCAAAACTGATAATGCGAAAGTACTTAATGCGAGTTTTTTCAATTCAGGATCGAGTTTTTTCGGATCATTATTTTTGTAAACTGTAATCAGGTGTTTTGTTAGCGGAATATAAGCAAGTAAAAATAGATACTGGTCAAACTGAAAATCACTGATCACGGCAAAAACCAAAATGAGCAACATTGCGGAAACGACCAGGAAATAATGGTATTTTTTTGCCGCGGCTCCGCCAATTTTTACTACGATTGTATTTTTATTGACTTTCCGATCAGATTCTTCATCACGCATATTGTTCAGGTTTAAAACACCGGTGCTTAAAAATCCGATAGCGATTGCAGGAAGTACGAGTTCAAAATCGACTTGTTTGGAATACAGGAAATTTACTCCTAACGTGCTTACAAGCCCGAAAAAAATGAACACGAACAAATCACCATAACCGCGATAGCCATAAGCCGTATTTCCAACCGTATAACGGATTGCGGAAGTTATCGCCAAAATTCCAAGAACTAAAAACAATAGCGAATAAAAAATATTGGTATCGTGAAATGCGAAATAAATCAGTAAAACGGCAGAAATCAATGTAAGAATTGATGTTAGAACAATGGCGCGTTTCATTGCTTCAGGTGAAATAACACCGCTTTGTATTGCGCGTTTCGGCCCAACGCGGTCGTCGTTATCGGTTCCTTTAATTCCGTCGCCATAATCGTTGGCAAAGTTGGATAAAATCTGTAACCCCAAAGTTGTCAGCATTGCAAATCCGAATAACCGCCAGTTAAAAACCTGCGTCGGCGTTAATATATTATCCGTAGGATGCGCCAATGCATACATGCTTCCGATGATAATCCCGGAAACTGATAATGGTAATGTGCGTACGCGCGCGGCTTCAATCCAATGTCTCATGATAGTTTTATTTAGAAGAAATTTAATGTTTTTTAATCAAACTAATTGTTAATAATTCATTTTTATTACATCCAATTACTATCGGAAGTTTCCAATTCATACAGCCAAAGATTTGCATAATTTCGGATTGTATCGAAATTTCCAAGCTGGAATGAAATGCTTCCGCCAGCCGTGTGTAATGTCAGCGAACCGATATTCAGGTTTTTATGCCAGAATAACTGCGAAGTTTCGACAGCCTGAATTTTATGAGGCTCAATAATTTCGTTCGAAATATCCCAAGCTCCGCTTTGACGGATGATAAAATTTTCATGAATAAATAGTCGGTTATTCCTAAATCTGAAAAACTGTACCAAACCGACAAAAATTACATAAAACGGAACGATGTAAATAAAATCATAAGCAATTGCATCAATCCAGTTTGCAAAGGCAAAGTAAATACCAACAGGAATAATTACCGAAAGAAAAAGAGCAAAAACCAGCTTACGGAAATTCGGTTTCAGCATCACTCCTTTTTCGGGAATTTGACTGAATAACAATTTGAGGATTTCGTCGCGCTCGTTTTGGCTGCAACCGGGAATTTCAATCATGGATTTTCGTTCTTCGACTCCACCACTTGTGGCTTGCTTGATACGGATTTCGAGAATATCCATTTTCTTTTGGAGGAAATTCTGTGTTATGGTTGTAACGTGAACTTTCTCTGGCTTTATAATCGTATTTTTCGTGTTCAGCAATCCGAAAGAAAGCAGCAACGAACCTTTTTGCCTTGTGATCTTATAATTAAAATATTTAAAAACGACACGAACGACGTTAATGACCAGAACGACTAAAAACAGAAAAACCAGAAAAAACAAAAGCGCATTAATCAGGGAAGCTTCATCTACATAGGAATCGAGTTGTTCATCATTTAAAAAATCATCATCGGTAAAATCCTTGAAATTCTCATAAATCGTACTAAAAAAAAGAAGCAACAATGCGAGGCTTCGCCCGTAATTTGAAGTAATCCCGACTTTCAGCAAGCTCAAAAAACCAATTTTAATGAATGGTGAAGCGGTAGTTATTTCCCGTTCAGGATTTTCGGCAATACTTATTTCATCAGCCTTGACAGTTTTCTTTTCGTTTTCAAGCAATTCCGATTTAAGGGCCAATGCCAGCTGATGCGAAATTGCTTTAATATTTCCTTCTTTTTTGCTGCTTCCGGCCGTGTCAACCGAAAGTTCATAAACACCGATCAGTTTTTGTATAAACGACTGGTTAATATTTACCTGCTGGATTTTATTAAGCTGGATTGCGGTTTTTGTTTTATTCAGGATTCCTTCGGTGATAACAAATTCATCATTTTCCTTATCGAGAAAGAAGGTGAAATTGAGATACCTTAAATAAGATACAACTCCTACAACAATTATAATCGCTAAACTTCCAAGAGCAACATACAGTTTATTGACTTCGTTCCAACGCAAAGCCCACACCAGCAAAAGCGGCCAAAATGCCCTCGCATATTGCTGGAAAGTATAAGCAAACATTACAACAACACCAATTGGCGACTGTCTTTGCGGCTGGCTAAAATCGGCTCTCATTACAATTGTTTCTGGATTTTGCCCATTAAAAGCTGTTTGATGTTTTTCAACGTATCAAAAATAACTGCCTCTAAATCGAATAAAATCTGACATAAACGACTATACGAGTATGATCGAAACGAGTGTCCTGATGGTGATTTAGTTTTAGCTTTTACTTTATGAGTAGGCCTATGTGATGATTTCCCCGATTTGGCGAATACGCCAGATTAGTTGAACTTACACTACTACCGTCGCGCATATCAGACCAGATATAGCACTATTTTTATTAT
>CAZSDN010000048.1:0-19720 GCA_964605595.1 uncultured Flavobacterium sp.
AACAAATCTTTATCTAAGATTACCATTCATTTACCTTATTTGCATCCATTTTAACAAAGATGAAAATCAGGATGGTAAAGCCCCAAAGTCCGGAGCCGCCATAGGAAAACATCGGTAACGGAACCCCGACTGTTGGAAATAGCCCTAATACCATTGCTGTGTTTACAAAGAAATGTATAAACAATACTGAAGCGACACAATAACCATAAACCCTGCTGAACTTTGTTTTTTGCCTTTCTGCGAGATAAATAATCCGCATCATTAAGCCTGCAAATAAAAGGATTACAATAAGTGATCCAACAAAACCCCATTCTTCGCCAACAGTTGTGAAAATGTAATCCGTATGCTGCTCAGGAACAAAACCGCCTTTAGTCTGTGTGCCTTCCAAATAGCCTTTTCCAAGCCAGCCGCCTGATCCTATTGCGATTTTTGATTGGTTTATGTTATAGCCGATTCCTTTCAAATCGACTTCTTTCCCTAATAAGATATTGAAACGGTC
Source organism: uncultured Flavobacterium sp. (assembly GCA_964605595.1). Taxonomy (GTDB): domain Bacteria; phylum Bacteroidota; class Bacteroidia; order Flavobacteriales; family Flavobacteriaceae; genus Flavobacterium. Next base: position 500 of record CAZSDN010000048.1, read on the forward strand.
GCGGTGATGCTGTTGGAAAACATTTTCAAAGACATAACTTGTTGAAATTGTAAACGCCGAAATAGCTACGAGGATCATCCCGCTTAAAATAATATTCCGGTTTATAATCCGTGTCCTTAAATAAACCAGCATAATGATTATTGCAGCAATCAATATGATATAGGCGGGTTTTATCAAAAGGCTCATCACAAAAAGGACAGCCGCAATAAAACCTGTCCATATATACCAAGATGGCAATCCTTCACGGTAAAGAACCAATAAAAAAACAGAGAAAATCAGAGCGCTGCCCGGGTCATGTGGTGCAATTAAAAGAACTGGAAGAAAAATAATGCCCAATGCCTGGATTTGCCGGTTTATATTCTTCAGATTGACCTGAACATCACTCAGGTATTTTGCCAAAGCTAATGATGTGGCTGCTTTTGCAAATTCAGCGGGTTGCAAACTGAATGCACCAAAACTGTACCAGTTCGTTTGCCCTTTGATTTCTTTTCCGAAAACAAACAATCCGGCCAGTAAGAGTAGTGACGCCCCGAAAATTATGCTGGAGAATTTTTCATAAAATTTTCCGTCGACCGAAAGAATTACGATTATTAGCGGAATTGCCAGAATGATATTGACAAGCTGCTTGCCATAAAACTGGCTCAAATCAAACAAAGAAGTTTCCACCTCAGGAAGCGATGAAGAATAGATATTAAACCATCCCAATAGAACAAGCACGGTGTAAAGCAGCACCGTAATCCAGTCAAGATTGTTCGTTACGCTTTGGTTCTTCATTTCAGTTTAATTTTCTGGTTCGGGTTGTATTGTGTCTTTTGATCTTATAAAACGCATGTCAGTTAAACTATCGATTTTTTTCTTAGTATAACGTTCGTATTCGTTTTTCAAGCTGCTTTCTAAAATCCTCTTTTCAAGATCGGTACGTGTGATTTTTCCGCGTAAATATTTCTCAATCATAAGACTGGCAATTGGTCCGGCGATAGTTGCGCCATAGCCGCCGTTTTCAACGTTGATTGCAATGGCAATTTTCGGATTTTCCATCGGTGCAAAAGCTACGAAGATCGAGTGATCTTTTAGCTGTATTTTTTTTCCGCCAATCCTTGCAAAGTTTTCCGCTGTTCCGGTTTTCCCGCAAATATTGATTCCTTCAACTCTTAAACGGCTTGCAGTACCAAAATTATATACGTCAAACAATCCTGAAATTACGGGTTTAAAGTGTTTTTTATCGATTGTAGTGACATGTTTTTGTTTGAATTTCGGATCAATCTCTTCTCCTTTTATTTTTTTTATGATATGAGGCGTATAATAATATCCTTCATTTGCAACGGCCGCAATCATATTTGCCAACTGAATTGGAGTTGCCTCAACTTCTCCTTGCCCGATCGAATTTGAAACAATCGCAGTACTTCTCCAGCCGCCGTTAGGATACATCCGCTTGTAAAGTTTTGATGTTGGGATTCGTCCTTTTTTTCCCGTTGGTAAATCATAACCCATATAATCGCCTAATCCGAAGCTTTTAGCATGGTTTGCCCAAATGTCGACAGCTGCCGGAGGCTTTGCATATTTGTTTATGGTTTTCATGTAAACCGTACCGAAATAAGCATTACATGAATTATAGATTCCGTTGTGTAACTGATGCGGGCCGGAGCCGTGGCATTTCATAAATCGGCCACGTGCGTAACTAAAACCATGATTACACATTACGGTATAATTTTCGTCGACTACTTGTTCCTGAAGCGCAATCAATCCGGTAATGATTTTAAAAGGGGAACCGGGAGCATATTGAGCTAAAAGCCCACGGTCGAATAATGGTTTTGCTATCGAATCGTTATAAAGTTTAGTATAATTTCGGGAACGCTGCCTTCCGACCAAAATTGCAGGATCATAAGAAGGAGCTGTAACCAATGCCAGGATTTCCCCGGTTTTAGGCTCGATGGCTACAATTCCGCCACGTTTGTTTATCATTAATTCTTCCCCGTATTGCTGAAGCGCGGCATCAATTGTTAGCGTAATGTCTTCGCCACGAATTGCAATCGTGTCAAATTTACCTTGTTTGTACGGGCCGATATCTTTGTTGAATTTATCTTTCTGACGGTGCTTAACGCCTTTTACGCCGCGTAAAAATGTTTCGTAACTTTCCTCAACACCTTGTTTTCCAATTAAATCACCGCTGTTATAATAAGGGTTTTCGTCAATTATCTTTTGGTTTACCTGCGCAATTGAGCCGAAAATATTTGCGCCAACATTTACCTGATAATCACGCAATGCTCGCTTTACAATATCGAAACCCTGGAATTTCCGTTGCTTTTCCTGAAAAGCCGCATATTCACGTTTGTTTAATTGCGGTAAAAAAACAGACGGAAGCCTCGGACTGTAGACTTTGGCTTTTTCTATGATTTTTATGAAATCCTGTTTTGTAATATTAAGCAGCTCGCAGAATTCGGTCGTATCGATATTTTTTACATCCCGGGGCGTAACCATGATATCGTATGACGGTTGATTTGCAACTAACAGTTTTCCATGCCGGTCATAAATATATCCGCGTTCGGGGTAATCGTATATGATTTTGATCGCATTGTTATCCGATTTCAATTTCAACGACTCGTCAATTATCTGAAGATAAAATAATCGTATCAGTATTAATATTACTGATATGATGATCACCGTGGGAAGCAGTACTTTTCTCATCGTTTACTCGGTTTGAAAATATAAATGATCAAAATGCAAATCACGATTGTGAAAACTGTGCTGAAAACCGTCCGGAGTAAAATATTCCAGAAGAAACTTATCCTGAAAGTTTCCAGTAAGAATAAAACGAAATGATGCGTAACTACTGAAATCAGGATAAAAGAAAAGCGTTCAGGTGTAAGCCTTTCATTAATTTTAATGGTTTGGTATTCATAGCTTACGCCAAACGAAAATTTGAAAAAAGTTGGCCGCAGGTAAGCAAGCACCAACGATGCGGATGCATGTACGCCACCCGAATTGCAAAACATGTCAATCAGTATCCCCAGAAAAAAACTTGCAAGCAAAAGCCCGAAACGATTTCCGTTTACCGGATAAAGAATGATAAAAAGTATATAGGGATAAGGGTCAAGATAGCCCGAAAAATCCATTTCGTTGAAAATGAGGATCTGTGCTGCGAGCAACAGGATAAAGCGGGCCATATTATAAAGTACGGTGCTATTCATTTTCTTTTTTGGTTTTTTTCTCGAGTTCTATTATCTCTTCACGGTCTTTGCTTTTAATGATATAAACATGCCCAAGGTTTGTCATGTCGTTAAAAAGCCTGACACTCAATGTGTAATAATTTGTTTCGCTGTCGATATAAATTTTGTCGATTGTGCCGATTCCAATGTTTTCGGGGAAAATTATCGATTGGCCTCCGGTTACGATCGTGTCGCCTTTTCTAACTGAAGCGAGCCGGGGAACATCAGTTAATTGTGCGAATCCTGTATTTTTTCCATTCCAGCTTAAAGTTCCAAAGTGATTTGATTTTTTGATTTTTGCGTTGATTTTCGAATTCAGGTTCAGTATGCTTTGAACCGTCGCATAATTCGTTGAGGTTTTTTCTACGATTCCGACTAATCCTAAATCGTTGATTACGCCCATATCGGTACGAACGCCATTTTTTTCGCCAGAATTCAATGTCAGGTAATTTTCCTTTACGTTAAATGAATTATGGATTACTTTAGAAACGATCACGTTTATTTTCCGAATACCTTTTATCGTGTCAATTTCCGGAAGTTTTACCGTGTCGGCAGCATTAAAAAGCAAGTTTTTGAGGCGCGCGTTTTCTTTTGCCAGCGCTTCGTTTTGGGTTTTAAGGTGGAAATATTCATCAATGGCATTCATGCGCTCATAAACTCCGCCTGTAAAGAAATTGGCCGAACTGATAATTTTGCTTTTATGAAAGGAATGCGACTGTATTGTGAGCGATAACGAAATCCCCAAAAGCAGCAAAAACAGCAATTTATAGCTGTTTTTAAATATGAAATTAAATATTTGCTGCATTTTTTCTCGAGTTCAGTTATCGGTTTTGGTAATCAGATTTGACGTAATTTACGAATAAAATCTTACTGATTCCGTCGAAAATAAAATATTATTTTATGAGTATGCTCCTGAATTTGTTGATGTTTTTCAACGCCATTCCGGTTCCGCGAACAACTGCTCTCAACGGATCCTCAGCAATATAAACCGGAAGGTCTGTTTTTTGGGAGATACGTTTGTCCAAACCTCTTAACATAGAACCGCCGCCTGCAAGGTAAATACCGGTGTTGTAAATATCGGCTGCTAACTCTGGCGGAGTTTGCGATAAGGTTTCCATAACCGCGTCTTCAATACGCTGGATTGATTTGTCTAACGCTTTTGCAATTTCGCGATACGAAACTTCAACCTGTTTTGGTTTTCCTGTTAACAAGTCGCGTCCCTGAACCGACATATCATCCGGCGGAGTTTCGAGATCTTCGATTGCCGCTCCAATTTCGATTTTTATTTTTTCAGCAGTACTTTCCCCAACAAAAAGGTTGTGTTGTGTCCTCATGTAATAAATAATGTCGTTTGTAAAAACGTCACCGGCAATTTTTACCGATTTATCACATACAATCCCGCCTAAAGCAATAACCGCAATTTCAGTTGTTCCGCCACCAATATCAACGATCATGTTTCCTTTTGGTTGCATAATGTCAACGCCAATACCGATTGCGGCTGCCATTGGTTCATGGATAAGGTAAACTTCTTTTCCGTTTACGCGCTCACACGATTCTTTTACCGCACGCATTTCCACTTCGGTGATTCCGGACGGAATGCAAACAACCATTCTTAAAGCCGGAGTGAACATTCTTTTTTTCAATGCCGGAATGCTTTTGATGAACATCGAGATCATTTTTTCCGATGCATCAAAATCTGCAATAACACCGTCTTTCAAAGGCCTGATGGTTTTTATGTTTTCATGTGTTTTTCCCTGCATCAGGTTCGCCTCTTTACCAACAGCAATGATTTTGCCTGATATTCTGTCGCGTGCAACAATCGACGGACTGTCAATCACAACCTTGTCATTGTGAATGATTAGCGTATTTGCGGTACCAAGGTCAATTGCTATATCCTCGGTCATGAAATCAAAAAATCCCATAAGTTTTTTAAGGGTTTAAAGTGTTATATTTTTTAAGCCTACAAAGTTAAACAAATTAATGTTTGAAATGACGTGTTCCTGTAAATACCATTGCAACTTTATTTTGGTTGCAATAATCGATACTTAGCTCGTCTTTTATCGATCCGCCGGGCTGAATTACAGCTGTGATTCCGGCGTTGTGCGCGATTTCTACGCAATCCGGAAACGGAAAAAAAGCATCGCTTGCCATCACCGCTCCGTTAAGATCGAATCCGAATGAATTTGCTTTTTCAATTGCCTGCCTCAATGCGTCAACACGTGATGTTTGTCCGGTTCCCGAAGCAATCAATGTGTTGTTTTTTGCAAATACGATCGTGTTCGATTTTGTGTTTTTGCAAATCTTAGATGCGAAAATCAAATCGTCAATTTCCTGAGAAGTCGGAGTGGTGTTTGTAACGGTTTTTAACGCGTCTTTATTATCGGTTACATTGTTTCTGTCCTGAACCAAAAAGCCGTTCAAAGCTGTGCGGATTTGCTTTTCAGGAAGTGCAATGTCGTTTTGAATCAATATAATTCTGTTCTTTTTTTCAGATAAAATTGAAATCGCTTCGTCATCATAAGAAGGAGCAATCACAACTTCACAAAATAATTTGTTGATTTCACTCGCTGTTTCTACGTCAATATTTCCGTTTGCTATTAAAACACCGCCAAATGCCGATGTTGGATCGCCGGCCAAAGCATCAAGATATGCTTCTTTCATTGTTTTTCTAGTTGCCAGTCCGCAGGCATTATTGTGTTTCAGGATAGCAAACGTAGGATTGTCGTTTTTGAATTCGAGAATCAGGTTGACTGCCGCATCAACGTCGAGTAGATTGTTATAGGATAATTCTTTTCCGTGGACTTTTTTAAACATTGCTTCAAAATCTCCAAAGAAGTAACCTTTTTGGTGTGGATTTTCTCCATAACGCAAAACCTGTCCGTTAGTAACGCTTTGTTTTAAAATTGTTTCATCATCATTAAAATAATTGAAGATTGCACTGTCATAATGTGATGAAACATGAAATGCTTTAGAAGCGAATAATTTTCTGTTTTCTAGAGTTGTAGCCCCGTTTTGTTCTGTAATTAAATCTAAAAGCAAACTGTAATCATCCACGGAAGCAACAATTACCGTGTCCTTGAAATTTTTTGCCGCGGCACGGATTAATGAAATTCCGCCAATATCGATTTTTTCGATAATGTCAGATTCGTTTGCTCTCGAAGCTACGGTTTTTTCAAACGGATACAAATCGACGATCACCAAATCAATCTGAGGAATATCATATTCCTGCATTTGCTCAATATCGCCTTCGTGATCCTGGCGGTTCAGGATTCCACCGAAAATTTTTGGGTGCAACGTCTTTACGCGCCCGCCTAAAATAGAAGGATAAGAAGTTACATCTTCAACCGGAATTACCGGTATTCCGAGGTTTTTAATGAACTCTTCAGTTCCGCCTGTTGAGTAAAAAGTGACGTTTTGTTCGTGGAGTTTTTTTACGATTGGCTCTAATCCGTCTTTTGAAAAGACTGAAATCAGCGCCGATTTAATGGTTTTTGTGTTGTTCATGCTGTAGTTGTGTGTTAAGGTGCAAAAGTAGTTTTTTGCGAAAGAATTTCATTTAAAACTGTAACAAAATTTATAAAAATGTTCTAACTCTTACCGCTTGTTTTTTTAGGATATTACTTAAAATTTGCGGAATTTTACGCTAATGAAAATAATACAAGTATGATTGTTTATCTGAGGTTGCTCAAGGAAAGTTTTAGTTTTGCGATGAATGCGCTGCGAAACAACAAACTCCGTACGTTTCTTTCGCTGTTAGGAGTAACAATCGGGATTTTTTCAATCATAGCGGTTTTGGCAGCCGTGGATTCGTTAGACCGTAAAATCAAAAAAGATTTGAGTAGTCTTGACAAGAATACCATTTACCTTATGAAGTTTTCATTTGGCCCAACCGATGTCCCGCAATGGAAACGTGAACAATTCCCAAATGTAAAGTATGAAGAATATCTGTATCTTAAAGATAATATGGTAAATACGGCGCAAATGGGATTTCAGATTTTTACACGGCGTGAACAGATAAAATACGAATCCAAAACTGTTAGCGACATTAACATTGTTCCGGTGTCGCATGAGTTTATTGATATTCAGGGACTGGAATTTGAAAAAGGGCGGTTTTATAATGAATCTGAAGCCAATTCAGGAACAGCGGTTATTGTCCTTGGTGATGAAATTGCCAAATCGCTTTTCGAGTCCGCCGATCCCATTGGAAAAAAAGTACGCCTTTACGGCCAGCGTTTCACTGTTATCGGTGTTCTAAAAAAACAAGGAGCCGGGATATTTGGCGACAGTAATGATACATCTGTTTTTTTGCCTGTAAATTTTATCAGGCGCTTGTATGGCGATAACAACGGCGGATTGACAAACGTGATTATTTTTAAGCCTGAAAAAGGTGTTGATATGGAAGCCTTTAAAAGCCAGATTAGCAACAAGCTCAGGAATTACCGTGGTTTGAAAGCAGCCGAAATTGACAACTTTTTTATAAACGTATTATCCGGATTTACCGATTTGCTTGATGGAATTATTTCGCAAATGAACATTATAGGTTGGATTATTGCAGGTTTTTCATTGCTTGTTGGCGGTTTCGGAATTGCAAATATTATGTTTGTTTCGGTTAAAGAAAGAACAAACCTGATTGGAATCCAGAAATCGCTCGGCGCAAAAAACAAGTTTATACTTTTTCAGTTTTTGTTTGAAGCCGTAATCTTATGCGTTATAGGTGGTATAATAGGATTGTTGTTGGTTTGGGGAATAACAGTGTTGATGACCAATCTTCTTGAATTCGAATTTGTTTTAAGCTTATACAATGTCGTTTTAGGAACAAGCCTTGCTGCTGCGATAGGGTTGGTTTCAGGGATTTTACCGGCAATCTCTGCTTCAAAACTGGATCCTGTTGAAGCAATCAGAAGCGGAATGTGATAAAACAAAAAATCCCGCTAATGCGGGATTTTTTTATCTGATTTCCTGATTTTGAATCAAATCCAGGAATAAATTGATTTTGTCTTTTAGCTCTTTTCGTGGCGTAATAAAATCCAAAAAGCCATGTTCCAATACAAATTCTGCAGTTTGGAAACCTTCGGGCAAATCTTTTCCGGTTGTGTCTTTTACTACACGCGGCCCGGCAAACCCAATTAAAGCGCCCGGCTCTGAAATGTTTACATCGCCCAACATTGCATACGAAGCTGTGGTTCCTCCGGTTGTCGGATCAGTGCATAATGAAATGTAAGGAATTTTAGCTTCGGCCAATTGTGCCAGTTTTGCAGAAGTCTTTGCCAATTGCATCAGAGAATAAGCAGCTTCCATCATACGTGCTCCGCCCGACTTCGAAATCATTACAAACGGAACTTTATTTTTGATCGAATAGTCGATTCCGCGTGCGATTTTTTCACCAACAACTGCGCCCATCGAGCCGCCAATGAAAGCGAAATCCATACAGCAAACCACTAAATCCTTCCCTTTTGATTTACCAACTCCGGTGCGAACCGCATCTTTAAGTTTGGTTTTGTCCATCGCGTCTTTCAAACGGTCTGAATATTTTTTAGTATCAACGAAATTCAACGGATCTTTTGAAGTCATTTTTGCATCCAGTTCCTTGAATTCATTATTATCAAAAAGGATTTCAAAATATTCCTTGCTTCCAATCCTTACATGGAAACCGTCTTCAGGGCTTACATAAAGGTTGCGCGCCAACTCATCGGCATCTATAATTTTTCCTGTCGGAGATTTGTACCATAAACCTTTTGGTACATCTTTTTTATCTTCAGTCGCGGTTTGAATACCTTTTTCTGTTCTTTTAAACCAAGCCATATTTTCTTAATGAATAATTAATAATTAATAATGGACATCTAATTGTTCATTATTAATTATTCATTGTTAATTATAATGTATTTACGTTGTTCAAATCAGCGAAAGCCTGCTCAAGCCTTTTGTTGAAAGTCACTTCTCCTTCACGAACCCATTTTCTCGGATCGTAATGTTTTTTGTTTGGAGAATCAGCACCATCAGGATTTCCGATTTGTGTTTTTAAATAATCAATGTTGTTTACCATATAATCACGGATTCCTTCAGTAAAAGCAAACTGTAAATCGGTATCGATGTTCATTTTGATAACGCCATAGCTGATGGCTTCCTTGATTTCTTCAGGTGTAGAACCCGATCCGCCGTGGAATACAAAATCAACCGGATTTTTCTCTGTGTTGTGTTTCTTTTGGATATAATCCTGGGAATCACGCAGGATTGTTGGAGTTAATTTTACATTTCCTGGCTTATAAACGCCGTGAACGTTTCCGAAAGCAGCGGCAACGGTAAATCGCGGGCTGACTTTTAATAGTTCCGTATAAGCATAATCAACATCTTCGGGAGTTGAATACAATTCTGAATGATCAACGCCGGAATTGTCAACGCCATCTTCCTCACCGCCTGTAATTCCAAGCTCGATTTCAAGTGACATTCCCATTTTACTCATTCTTTCTAAATATTTCTTACAGATATCAATATTCTCTTCCATCGATTCTTCGGAAAGATCGATCATGTGCGAACTGTAAAGTGGTTTTCCTGTTTCAGCAAAATGTTTTTCAGAAGCATCTAACAAACCATCAATCCACGGAAGCAGTTTTTTAGCGCAATGGTCTGTATGAAGTATGACCGTTGCTCCATAAGCTTCGGCCAAAGCATGAATGTGTTTTGCTCCCGCAACAGCTCCGGCTATAGCCGATTGCTCATTTGCGTTCGATAACCCTTTTCCGGCATTAAACTGCGCACCGCCATTTGAAAACTGAATGATTACCGGTGCTTTTAATTTTGCCGCTGTTTCCAAAACACCGTTTATAGTGCTTGATCCGGTAACATTTACCGCCGGAAGTGCAAACCCTTTTTCTTTAGCATATCTGAAAATTTCCTGAACTTCATCACCAGTTGCAACTCCGGGTTTGATATTGTGAGCCATTATGTTTTTGTTTTTGAGTTAAGCTACAAAAATAATAATTATAGTTTAGAATGGATAATTAATACCAATATTTAAAACCGAGTTTGCGAAATTATAATCGCGGAACCATTTTTTGCCCGACGTATCTGCCGGATTATAAGTCTTGAATCCCATATCAATACGGATAACAAAAAAACTCAAATCATAACGAAGCCCAAAACCCGAACCAACGGCAATATCTTCCAATGAATCCAGATTATCAAAAACTCCGCCCGGTTGCGACGGGTGTCCAAACGCATTCCAGATATTTCCGGCATCTACAAAAAGCCCGCCTTTCAAAGCATTTAAAATTTTAAAACGCAATTCGGCGCTTACGGTCAATTTTAAATTCGCTTCGTTGAAATCATTTATTGCACCGCTGCTTCCCGGCCCCAGACTGTATGGTTGCCAAGCTCGGATATCATTTGAGCCTCCGGCGAAATAACTTCGTGAAAAAGGAATATCGTTTGAATTTCCATAAGGAATTGCCATGCCCAGGAAACTTCTGAAAGCCACAACCCTTTCTCTTGTCAGATCCCAGTGTTTGATGTATTCGAATTCTGTTTTGAAATATTGTGAGTATTCAATTCCAAAAATTGTCTTTTTGGAATCCTGGCTATCGATTGTTTTTGATGCCGTTGCAAATAAAGAAAGTACATTTCCTGCGGACTCAAATTTTGTCCTGAAAATATAAAAATTGTTATCTGTCAGGCTTGTTTTCGTGGTTTTCGAAAAACTGTAACTGGATGCTAAAATCAGGTTGTTCTGCGTAAGTCTTTTTCTTCTTTCTTCAATGCTTCGGACAGTTCTGAAATCGGCTGTGCTTGGTGCCGGGCCAAAACCGTTATTCAACACGTCATTGGTAAAGTTTGCGGCGCCTGACGGAATAGATAATCTGCGGTTTTCAAACGGAATGTTCGGATTTTGTTCAAAATAGCTTGGATCGGCGTCATATTCTTTTGCGAGATCATTCAGCGCGATAAATGATGAGCGGTATACGTTATAATAATTATCTACATTGATATTGTTTACATATTGCACGTTGAAAAGATCGAAACGCGAAGTATTAAAGCGTTTTGGCGTCCAGTTATACGTCATCGAACCCGTAAAGTTTTCTTTGTCAAGCCCGATATTACGCTGTTTTGCAAAACCAAAATTTAGCGAAGTCGATGGCAGCATCCGTTTCGGGATGATTCTTTCAATGTTGATCGGGGAAACCATTCTCGGGAAATTCAGCTTTGTATCGATACCATATTCGGTAATATTGAAAAATACATTATCCGGATTTGCCATGTCTTTAGACGAGCCAATACTTCCCCTTGCGGCAATTTCTAAGGTTTCGGCGCCATTGAAAACATTTCGTATCGTAACGGATGTTGTTGCCGATATTCCAAAATCCTGGATATTAGAATGCGTAAAATCCAGCGAAGCTCCAAAATGGTATTTCTTTTTCGGGCTTAAAATAATGTTGGCGATAAGCGAATTTCCGTCCGGATCGCGTTCATCAACTTTATATTGGATTCCGGGATGGTTAAAGATTTTTAAATTACTCAGATAACGTGAAGTAAAGTTTGTCCGGGTATCCGAATACAAAGAATCTTTCGTGATAAAAATTGCGTCAGTAATAGCTTTCGGACGGTATTTCAGTTTTTTGTAACTGTAAAGATTGAAATTTTTATATGTTACGCTATCACTAATCGGTTGGTTTTTTTCAGTGGGCAAATCAGTAAAAATATTCACATCACTGATTTTATAAAGTTTAAACGGCCGTGTTGCGGTTGAATCATTTTCACGAATCGACTGATCGTTGATTATCATTTCAATATTGGCCTTATTACTGGTTCCAACGGTGTCGATATTAAATAAAATGTTGCTTTGCTGGAAATAAAAAGCACCACGGTTCCTGAAATTTGTTGTAATCCGGTTTCGTTCGGCTTCAAAGTTTTCGGTTTTAAACTGGTCGCCACTTTTCAAAAACGAATACGCTTTGTTTTTCTGATACAATGAATCCAGCGCCGGCGTATAAATAATCGATGTAAGCGTATCCAGTTTAGAAACTTCTCCCCGCGCTACTGAATATTTTATCCGGGCGCGCTGTTTTCCAACCGTATCGATCTTATAGGTCGCATCGGCTTTAAAATAGCCGTTGTTGAAAAAATAGGATTCCAGGCGTGCGAGTGATTTTTCTGTGCGGGTTTCATCAATAATTACCGGAGCTTCGCCGGTGCGCTTCAGGAAATTGTGAATTCCGGAATAAAAGAACGATTGCCCTTTTCTCGCAACCTGTTTTGCAGATAATAATGCGCTTTGGCGTTTGTACTTTTTCGGGTTGTTGATGAACTTTGCTTTGTAAGTCGAATCCGGGTTTTGCTTTGCAAGATTGAATAAATTCAGGCGTAATTTATATCCCAAAATTGAAGTATTGGGTTTTTGATATAACATTTCCGAAACAATCTCATCTTTGTTTTTTTTCCCGTCAACGGTAATTTCGTTTTTTGTCAGGAGATTTTCATCTTTCGGAACTCTTTTCACGGCATTACAACCTGAATAAATAATCCCGATTAGAATAAATAGCGTTATTTTTGCAACAATGTTTTTCAAGCGTCCGAAATATAATTCAAAAGTACATTATTTCCATGGTTAGTAAAAACCAAATAAAATTAATCACGTCGTTACATCAAAAAAAATTCCGGGGCATTCATCAGATGTTTATTGCCGAAGGCGTAAAAGTGATTCAGGAACTGCTCGATTCTGATTTTGAACTCGAAAATTTGTTTGTAACCGATTTGGTTTTTTCTGAAGTAAATCCGTCAAAAAGAACGCAAATATCAGAAACCGAACTCAAAAAAATCAGCGCATTAACTGTGCCAAATAACTGCCTCGCGGTTTTTAAAATTCCGGCGCAAAAGCCATTTTCTGAAAAAGGTTTACTAGTCGCGCTCGATGATATCCGGGATCCGGGAAACCTTGGAACGATTTTGCGTTTGTGCGACTGGTTCGGAATTTCCGAATTATTGTGCTCCGAACAAACCGTTGATATTTATAATCCGAAAGTCGTTCAGGCAACAATGGGCTCAATTTCCCGCGTGAATGTTGCTTATGTGAATTTAGCCGATGTTTTGAGTAAGGCGAAATTGCCTGTTTTCGGAACTTTTATGGATGGTGAAAACATCTACAAAACCAATCTTCAAAAAGAAGGAATCATTGTAATGGGAAATGAAGCCAACGGGATTTCTCCTGAAATTGAAAAAATCATCACTTCACGAATTTCAATTCCCAGATTTGGTGACTTACAGGAAACCGAAAGCCTGAATGTCGCAACGGCAACGGCAATTGTGTTAAGTGAATTCCGCAGGAATTATTAATGGAAAGTAAAATTCACGAAAACCCCGCGTGTTTTCATCGAACCGACATTAGAAGTCCACGGGCTGTTCGGGTCATTATCACGGATCAATTCATCATCAAAACTGAAAACACCGCGAATTGAAGGCGAGAATTTGAAATATTCCAGGTATAAATCGATTCCGAAACCAACTTCATAAAAATTAGTCCATTTTATCATACGGAAACGATTGTTAGCATTATCGTCTCGAGCATCCGTATTACTCGATAAATTCAGCGCCGATCCAACTCCGCCAATGAGATAAGGCCTGATGTTGCCGGTTCTTACAGATGAAAATTTCAGTAAAAGCGGAAAATGGATATACGTCGCTTTTACTTCCCTGAAACCTTCGGATGGGTCAGCAAATCCGGGGAATTGCAAATTTCTCTGATTGAAATATAATCCGGGTTCAAAACGTAGGTCGATATGTTCATGAAGCCGCAGGTTTCCGACAAGCCCAACATTAAAGCCAATCGCATCCTGAACCAAAATATCCTCACCCGGAGTTTTATAATCAAACTTGAAATCGTAAGTATTGAATCCTAAAAAATAACCCCAATGTAAACGCTGTTTGTCAAAATTTTCAAGATGGACGATCGGGTCTTTTCCAAACATGCTGCCAAATTGTGCATGGCTTGAAGCCGAAATCAAAATCAGGAAAATAAAAATTATTCTCTTCATATTATTTTTTAGATGCTGAATAAATTGTGGCAACGCCAAATGTTTGCGGCATCGCTGTAACTTCTATAAACCCGGTTTTACGCAAAATATTGTTCAGCGCTTCGCCATAAGGAAAAACGGAAGCCGAATCGCAAAGATATTGGTAAGCGGAAGTGTCTTTTGAAAATAATTTCCCAATCAGCGGAAGGATATTTTTGGTATAAAATTTATATCCTTGTTTGTACGGGGTTTTTTCGGGAACGGAAGTTTCCAAAATCACAAAAATGCCGTTCGGTTTTAAAACACGCAGGATTTCGGCCAGGCCTTTTTCGAGGTTTTCAAAATTCCGGACGCCAAAAGCAACCGTAATCGCATCGAAAGTATTGTCTTCATAGGGAATGTTTTCAGAATCGCCCAAAACCATTTCGATTTTATCCGAAAGGTTTTTATGTTCGATTTTTTTTCTTCCAACTTCAAGCATTCCTGCTGAAATGTCAAGCCCGATGATTTTTGTGGTATTGGTTTTTGTCATCAAAATAGCCAAATCTCCAGTTCCTGTGGCAATGTCTAAAATTTTATCAGGATTTGAATCCGAAACAAGCTTGAGTACTTTTTTTCTCCATTTCACATCAATTCCGAAAGAAATCACGCGGTTTAGGCCATCATAATTGCCTGAAATCGTATCGAACATTTGAGCAACCTGCTCTTTTTTGCCTAAATCGGAATCTTTGTATGGCGTAATATTTTTGGACATGCATTTTTTATTTGTGCAAATGTAATGCTAATTCGCCAATTTGGAAAAATGTTTATTTGCGTACAAAGGTTTGGTAAGTGAAATCGAATTGGTGTTTTTCATCTTTCGGGTGGAATTCTTCTGTTTCCAATTTCCATTCGTTTGAGTGAACTTCAGGAAAAAAAGTATCGGCATCAAAAGAATGATGCACTTTGGTAAGTTCGATTTTATCCGAAAAAGGAAGCCCGAGGTTATAAATTTGTCCGCCGCCAATAATGAAAACATCTTCATTTTCTGGAGCGGCTTTCAAAGCTTCTTCCATCGAATGAACGACAATCGTTCCTTCGGGATTGTAATTTTTCCGGTTTGTAATAATAATATGTATGCGGTTTGGAAGCGGTTTCGGGAAACTCTCAAAAGTTTTTCTTCCCATAATAATATGGTGCCCGGTTGTTAACTGCTTGAAACGTTTGAAATCATCAGATAAATGCCAAAGCAGGTCGTTGTCTTTTCCTAAAGCGTTATTTTCGGCCGCCGCCGCAATCATTATAATCATTTTATTTGTTTAAATCCCGGTCAACTTTTGATTCAAGTTGCTGAATCCGGCTTTTTTGTTTGGCGACGAGGCGTTCGATCTGTTCCTTTTCCCATTCTTTATTCATGAAACGGTCGGTGATGTAAACTTTTATAAAGTGAAGAATCCAGATAAAGAGCCAAACGGTCGATGCCCAAATGTCCCATTCCATCGGTTCGCCAACTCTGAAGAATTCGTTGGCCACAAACATAAACAAACTTCCTGTTAAAAACAGTACAAAATGATAGTATAATCTTTTTTTCTGCCTGATGCGCCTGCGCGCATATTCGTATTGTTCCTGCGCTTCTTTTTCCATTTGATGTTGTTTTTTTGGCTTTTAAATTTACTGTTTATTTTGAAAATTAACAATTGTGGCTGAAGATAATTTATTGTGCAAAGGTTTTCGTATTTGGTATCTTAAATTTAAAGTTCTTAAAATTAACAGATTAGCGATACTATAACAGAATCTTTGCCATAATCCCAATTCTGCAATCATGATATTGAAAGTTAAATCGAATTTAGTTTCTTTGCGTTAGAAATCTAAATATTAAATAGTTATGGCAATTAAGAAACAAATTATAAAAACGAAACCTGTTGTAAAAGTAACTTTTTCTGTTGAAGCAAAAGAAGCTGCCGCCGCATCGGTCATTGGTGATTTTAACAATTGGGATCCGAAAGAAGGTGAACTTGGAAAATTGAAAAACGGAACTTTCAAAGCTACGTTCGATTTGCCAAAAGATGCTTCTTATGAATTCCGTTATGTAATTGACGGAGCTTTCGTTAACGAACCAGAAGCAGATTCTTTTCAATGGAATGATTTTGCCGGTGCCGAAAACAGTGTTTTGGCTTTATAATTTAAATATACAAAAAATAAAATCCGCTTTAGAGCGGATTTTTTATGCCAAATTCTGAAAATTAAACAGCAACAACGCCTTTAATATGCGGATGCGGGTCATAATTTTCTAAAGTGAAATCTTCAAATTTAAAATCGAAAATATTCTTGATTTCGGGATTTAAAATCATTTTTGGAAGTGGTCTCGGTTCACGGGATAGTTGCAATTCCAATTGCTCAAAATGATTGTTGTAAATGTGTGCGTCGCCAAAAGTATGGATGAATTCTCCGGGTTTTAAACCGCAAACCTGAGCAATCATCATTGTTAACAAAGCGTAGGAAGCGATGTTAAACGGAACGCCTAAAAAGATATCGGCGCTTCTTTGGTATAACTGGCAAGATAATTTTCCGTCGGCAACATAAAACTGAAAAAATGCATGACACGGCGGAAGCGCTACTTTTCCTTTGGCAACATTATCTGCAAAAGATTTTGAAGTATCCGGTAAAACCGAAGGATTCCAAGCCGAAATTAACATTCTTCGGCTGTTTGGGTTTTTCTTCAATGTTTCAATCAACTCTGTAATCTGGTCTATTTCTTCGCTGTTCCAGTTTCTCCATTGATGTCCGTAAACGGGCCCGAGCTCTCCGTTTTCATTAGCCCATTCGTCCCAGATTTTTACACCGTTTTCATTTAGATACTTAATATTTGTATCGCCATTTAAAAACCAAAGCAATTCAAAAATGATCGACTTCAAATGTAGTTTCTTTGTCGTAACCATTGGAAAACCTTCGCTTAAATCAAAACGCATCTGATAGCCAAAAACGCTTTTGGTTCCTGTTCCGGTGCGGTCGCCTTTTTGAACGCCGTTTTCAAGTACATGTTTTACAAGATCGTGGTATTGTTTCATTTTTATGGGTTTTGGGTTTTGGGTTTTGGGTTTTGGTACCAATGCCTAACACCCAGAACCTAAGACCTATTTTACGATTCCCGTTTAGAAATCTCATCACGGATTTTCGCTGCTTTCTCATAATCTTCGTCCTGAACCGCAATCTCTAAAAGCTCGTGCAGTTCAGATAAACTATGTTTTGCATAAGCGCCGCCTGATGTATTGGTTTCTTCTTCCATTCCGAAAGTTTCCGGATTTGAAAGTACGTCATCATTGTCGGTATTTTCATTATCGTTGTCAAGCGGATTTGCTTTCAGGTAAATTCCGGCTTTGTCAAGAATGTTCTTATACGTAAATATAGGAGCGGCAAAACGCAACGCCAATGCAATTGCATCCGAAGTCCTGGCATCGATAATCTCTTCAATTTTATCTCTTTCGCAGATAATGCTCGAATAAAAAACGCCGTCAACCAATTTGTGGATGATTACCTGTTTTACAACAATGTCGAATCTGTCGGCAAAATTCTTAAACAAATCATGTGTCAGCGGACGTGGCGGTTTGATTTCCTTTTCCAATGCAATCGCAATAGATTGTGCTTCAAAAGCGCCAATTACAATTGGTAGTTTCCTGTCGCCGTCGACTTCGTTTAAAATTAATGCGTATGCGCCATTTTGCGTCTGGCTGTATGATATTCCCTTGATGGTTAATTTTACTAAACTCATAGTCACAAAAGTACAACGTATCTTCTGAAAGATAAAATGAAAACTAAAAATAAAAAAGGCTATCTAAACTATTAGGAATAGATAGCCTTATATGGCACAAGATAAATAAATTATTAATTATTTGCCTTGAATTCTTTTAATTTCTCAGTTAGCTTAGGAACGATTTCAAAAGCATCGCCTACAATTCCGTAGTCGGCAACTTTAAAGAAAGGCGCATCGGCATCAGCATTGATTACCAATTTTACTTTTGAAGAGTTGATTCCCGCAATATGCTGGATCGCTCCCGAAATTCCAACTGCAATATAAAGGTTTGTCGCAACCGGTTTTCCTGTTTGTCCAACGTGCTCGCTGTGCGGCCTCCAACCTAAATCAGAAACTGGTTTTGAACAAGCTGTCGCAGCGCCTAAAACTGAAGCCAATTCTTCAAGCATTCCCCAGTTTTCAGGACCTTTCAATCCGCGTCCTCCAGAAACCACAACATCTGCATCGGCAATTGTTACTTTTCCTGATGATTTTTCAACCGATTCTGTCTTTACGCCAAAATCATTCTCACCAATTGTTGGATTGAAATCTTCTTCTGATAAAGACGAAGCACTTTCTACCAAACCGTATGAGTTTTTAGCCAAACCAAGAACTTTTACATCCGTGCTGATTTCAGTAATGTTGAACGCTTTGTTCGAGAAAGCATTTCTTTTTACCTGAAACGGCGACGTGTTCACCGGCAAACCAACTACGTTTGAAGCGAAACCTGCTTCAAGTGCAACAGCAACCAATGGCGCCATATATAAACTGTCAGTTGTTGAAGAAAGTAAAACTAATTTTACGTTCTCTTTCTGGGCGGCTTGTTTGATTACGTCTGCATACGCTTTTGCCGAAAAATTATTCAGCTTATCGTTGTTTACTTTTAAAACCTTGTCTACGCCATATTTCGATAAATCTGAAACATCTCCGGCGTTTACAGTTACGGCAGTCACTGTTGTTCCTAGTGATTCCGCTACTTTTTTCGCATAGGAAGCCAATTCGAAAGCTACTTTCTTGAATTTTCCTTCTGCTGATTCTGCGTATATTAATATTGACATTTTAATTATGAATTATAAGTTATGGATTGACTAACGTCGAATGTCAAATGTCCAACGTTTTTCTATTGAAGTCTCGTTTGTCATTCTTCGTTTGTCGTTTGTCATTAAATTACCTTTGCCTCGTTATGAAGTGCGTTTACCAATTCGTCAAGATTATCAACTGTAAACAACTTCACTGCTGATTTAGG
>CAZSDN010000049.1:0-19682 GCA_964605595.1 uncultured Flavobacterium sp.
ACTGTTAATCAGAGGGTCCTTGGTTCGAGCCCAAGAGGGGGAGCTACAAACGAAAAGACTTCACAGAGATGTGAGGTCTTTTTTGTTTTGACCAACTATAGTATTTTCGCTTGAGACAATTATCATTTTTAATTGTAGAAAATTTAAATTTTGGATTTAATGAATCTATCGACTTCTTGGATAGATTTTTCGTAAAAATCAGCTTATTTCATAACCCTTATTAGTATTACTAAAAAGATTCCTTTACATTTGGCTTACTAGTTTATTGCAGTAGAAATTTTGAATAATGTCACTGGATTTTTAGTTCATTTGAAACAGCAATATAAACCGGAATTGAAATTAGTCCCTAAATCAACAGAATACTACAATGGCAGAAGAAGAGGCGCTTGAGATAGCACGCGGAGACCTTCATAAGGTTGCTGATTTTCTACCTTATCCGTTTATTATAGCAGAAGTTTTTGACGGAGTGCACCACAATACGTTCTTAAATGAAAAATTCGTAGAAGAGATTAGTTATACTCTTCAGGAAATTCCAACAATTGAAAAGTGGTATGAACACGCCTATCCTGATGAAGCATACCGCCGGCAGGTGATTGATAACTGGGATCGGGAAGAAAGTAATTCGCTCAGGGAAGGAAAGGTTTTTGTAAAAATGAAGTCCCGTGTCACCTGCAAAAACGGAAGCAAACGCTGGTATGAGATTAAAGCAACGGTTATAAAAAATATCCACGTGGTTGCTTTTGTCGATTTAGACAAGGAAATCGCATTACAGGAAGCATTAAAAAACATCAACCGCAATAACGACCGTATGCTTTCCATTTTGGGGCACGATTTGCGTACGCCTATTTCGAACCTGATGAGTATTTCATCGCTGGCGGCAACCACTGCTATTACAAATGAAGAATTTGTGAAGGTTATCGATATGATCAATACACAGTCAACACAAGTATTAGAATTACTCGACAATACGATGAATTGGGCCAAAGTGAATTTTAATACCATCAATATAGCTACCGAAACCGTTACTATAAAGCCCTTGATAGTAAATATTCTGTCAGTATATAAAAATGCTCTGGATAACAAAAACCTGACAGTTGACCTAAATATTTCCAAAATGGGAACGGTTTGTTCTGATGCCGAAATTCTAACAATAATAATTCGTAACCTGGTGTCAAATGCTATAAAATTCACAGCTGAAAACGGTACGATAACCATCGGATTAGATGCTAACGGATTGGCCGTCACTGATACCGGAATCGGGATGCCACAGTCTATGATTGATGCTCTTATGGCTCACAATTATACCTCCAGAAAAGGGACAAACAATGAAGCAGGCACCGGATTAGGATTGCAGCTGGTTGTAAATCTTGCCGAAAAAATAAACTGTCAACTGCTAATTGAGAGTAAAGAATTTGAGGGAACCACAATGAGGATTATTGGACTAAAAGCTGATTGCTGATTGGGGATACGATTGTAAGTAATTTGAACAGTTTTCTAGTGGACGAATTTTTATTTCATTATTGCTGTAAGATTTCGATGGCGGTTCCCAATAAAACATCTGCGCCTAAAGCCAAATCTTCATACGATGAATATTCAAGCGGATTATGGCTGATGCCGTCTTTACAGCGCACGAATATCATTCCGTAATCACAGGCGTAGGACAATGCAAGCGCATCATGGAAAGGCCCGCTCATTAATTCAGGTGCGTCAAGCTGCATGTTTTCGCATTGTTTGTGGATGATTTTCTTGATCCAATCGGCGCAATAACGCGGATCGCTTTTTGTGTCTTCAGAAATTTCGTAGGTAAGGCTGTGTTTTTTCGTAATCGATTCGATCCTGTCGCGTAATTGCTTTTCATAGCGGTTTCTCCTATCGATGTCGATGTCACGCAAATCGACCGTAAAAGTAACTTCTTCGGGGATAATGTTTCTGGATGCCGGAAAAACCTGAATGGTTCCGACAGTTCCAACAGTTGGCGCTTCGGGAATTTGTGTTGCGATTTCATTCACCGCTATAATGATTTCCGCGGCTCCCATTAATGCATCTCTTCTAATTGGCATCGGGACTGAACCTGTATGTCCTGCCATTCCTTTTAATTTGACAGTCCACCAAAGCGGGCCGGAAATTCCGGATACGACACCAATTGGTTTGTTTGCCAGATCGAGTATCGGGCCTTGTTCGATATGAAGTTCAAGAAAACAGAAAATACTTCCGGGTTTGTATTCTGATTCGTTGAATTTGGTTACGTCACAACCAAAATCTTTTAATGCTTTTTCCCGCGTAATTCCGTCCTTGTCTTCACGCAGTAGTTCGCCTTCTTCAAGTTTTCCTAAAATACCGCGAGAACCGAAAAGCCCTTTGTTAAATCGCCAGCCTTCTTCATCTGCAAACGAAATAACTTCGATAGGACGTTCGGGAACAATGCCGTTTTCGTGTAAAGTAGTAACGGCTTCAATTGCGCATAAAACCCCGGCAACGCCGTCAAATCGTCCGCCATAAGGTTGAGAGTCGAGATGTGAACCCATCATGAGTACCGGTAAATCAGGATTTTTCCCTTCCAATCTTCCGATGAGGTTTCCAAAATTATCGATACGGGTTGTCATTTCGGCAGCTTTCATCCACGATGAAGCTAGTTCAAAACCTTGTTTTTCAATATCAGTATGTGCGGGACGACAGGTTCCGGTTTCGCCAATTTTACCGATGAGGCTCATGGCTTCGAAGTGCTGTTGGAGGCGTTTAGGATTTATTTTCATAAACAAACTATTCTATGTAGGATCAACGTTATTTTATTCATACGCGTGAGGGATGGAGCAATTGTTTGAGCTCTTTTATTGTAGCTTTCGCGGAAATAAAAAGCGAGTGCGACAGCCCGACCCGCAGGGTCACGCCCAAAAATTAATCTTGGTTCTTGACTCTATTTGCTATTAATGATCGTTCAAAGGCATGCCCAAACGCTGCCAGTCTTTCCAGTTTACATATTCAGGTGCGACGCGATGCACTTCCATTGTAATGCAATTATCAACCGGGCACACAAGTTTACACAAATTACAACCCACACACTCTTCTTCTTTGATCGAATAATGATTGTAGGGATTGCCACGCTCAACGTTTATCGATTGATGCGAAGTGTCTTCGCAAGCGATGTAACACAATCCGCAATGAATGCATTTGTCCTGGTCGATATTGGCAATGTGGTGATAATTGATGTCGAGATCTTCCCAATGCGTAATTTTCTCTACCGATTTACCAATAAAATCAGTCGTTTTTTGAAAACCTTTTTCATCCATCCAATTGCTCAAACCTTCGCACATATCTTCCACGATACGGAAACCATGGTTCATCGCAGCGGTGCAAACCTGTACGGATGTCGCACCCAAGAGCATGAATTCGACCGCATCCCTCCATGTACTGACTCCGCCAATTCCGGAAATTGGGACACGTGATGCCAACGGATCCTGTGCAACCGTGGTTAACATTTTTAACGCGATTGGTTTTACAGCCGGACCGCAATAACCGCCAAAAACACTTTTTCCGGCTACGTATGGATTTGGAACTAAAGTGTCAAGGTCGACTCCGGTAACGCTTTGAATAGTATTGATTAGACTTAATGCATTTGTACCGCCTTCAACTGCGCCCCGTGCTGTTGGAACAACCGAGTGAACGTTTGGAGTGAGTTTCGTGATTACCGGAATCGTTGCTTTTTCCATTACCCATTCGACTACCATTTTGGCAATTTCAGGATCTTGTCCAACAGCGGCTCCCATACCGCGTTCGGTCATTCCGTGCGGACAGCCGAAATTCAGCTCGAAGCCCATCGCACCGGCATCTTCGCATTTCTTGATGAGTTCGTGCCACGATTTACGGTCGTTATCGGCCATAAGCGATACGATCATAGCACGGTCGGGAAACATTTTTACGACTTCGGTGATTTCGCGTAAATTGATTTCTAAAGGCCTGTCGCTAATGAGTTCGATGTTGTTAAAACCCATCATTCTTTTCCCGGCATAATTTACGGATGAATAACGAGATGAAACATTTTTCACCTGTGATCCTAGTGTTTTCCATACAACACCGCCCCAGCCAGCTTCAAAAGCACGGACAACGTTTATTTTTTTGTCGGTTGGCGGAGCGCTTGCAAGCCAAAACGGGTTTGGTGATTTTATGCCTAAAAAATCTGTTGATATATCTGCCATGATCTTAGTTGTTGAAGGTTGGTTTTAATTCTGATTCGATGATGTAATCCGGACTGATGATGGTTTTTAGTATTGCGGCCGCACCGTCTTTTCCGGCTTGCACAGCATCAACTACTTCGCGTCCGCCATTAACGCAGTCGCCACCGGCAAAAATATTGTTTAGGCTGGTTTTTGATTTTCCTTGAACGACTACTTTTCCGTTGTTGTTTTGCAGGCTTTCAGCATTCACTAATTCTGAAAACGGCATTTGTCCTGCCGCTTTGATGACCATATCAACATCGAGCATAAAAGTTTCCCCGGTTGCAACTGGACTTCTTCGTCCGCTGGCATCAGGTGAGCCGAGCTCCATTATATCACAAATCAATTGGGAAACATTTTCACCATTACCTATGATTTCTTTTGGCGCGGCTAGCCATATGATGTTGCAGCCATCGAGTTTGGCGATGTTGAGTTCTTTTTCGGTGCATGGCATTTCGTCCTGCGTTCTTCTGTAAACCAAATGCACTTCGGAAGCGCCAAGACGCTTGGCTTGTGTCGCGGCATCGATAGCTGTCATTCCCATTCCGATAACGGCTACTTTATCACCGACGGCAATTTGGGAATAATCGTTATTTCTCAAATCATAAATGAATTTGATTGCATCGACCACACCAAATAAATTTTCTCCCGGAATATCGAGCTGGCGCGCTTTACCTACACCGAACGCAAGATAAACTGCGTCATAATTGCGTTGTAGTTCTTCAAGTGAAATATCACGGCCGAGTTCCTGATTGTATTTGATTGAAATTCCGCCGATAGACGTAATGTAATTAACTTCGTCTTCGCAGAATTCTGGTGTGACTTTATAGGCTGCGATTCCATAAGTCATTAGTCCGCCGCCTTTGGCTTCTTTTTCATAGATCGTTACTTCGACGCCTTCTCTGGAAAGTGTATGCGCACAGCTCAAACCGGCCGGGCCGGCACCGATAATAGCAACACGTTTTCCCGTTGATGGTTTTCTGTCGAAAAGCTGCCATTGGTTTTTCATGGCTTTTTCGGTTGAATAGCGCTGGAGTTTTGCGATATGGATTGGTGTTTCGTGCATTAAATTATACACGCACGCGCCTTCGCATAATTTTTCTACAGGGCAAACCTTACTGCAACCCGCACCCATAATATTCGATGAAAAGATTGTATGTGCCGACCCTTTATCGTTATAAGTTGCAATCTGCTTAATAAATTTCGGAACATTTATCGAAGTCGGACAAGCTTTCATACACGGCGGATCGTAGCAGAACAAACAACGATTTGCTTCGGTGAGCGCCGCATCCGGAGTTTCGAACGGCGGATGGATATCGGTGAAATTGAGCTCGTAATCCGTGGTGGTTAAACGGTTATTTCTTATACTCATAATCTATAGTTTTTGTTTTGTTTTTTGGTTGGTTATAGCGTGGTAATTTCTTTGTAGGTTTCCGGTCGGCGGTCACGATAAAATTGCCATTTGCCACGGACTTCATCAATAAGGTCAAGATCGAATTCGGCTATCAATAATTCATCATTATCTTCAGAAGCACTGGCAATAATTTCCCCACGCGGATTGACAAAATAGGAAGTGCCGTAAAACTTGCCCAGATTCCAGGGTTTTTCAGTTCCGACACGGTTGATGCATCCCATGAAATAGCCATTCGCTACGGCATGTGCAGGTTGTTCGAGCTTCCATAAATATTGTGATTGGCCAACGGTTGTTGCGGATGGATTAAAAACAATTTCTGCGCCGTTCAAACCTAGACAGCGTGCGCCATCAGGGAAATGCCTGTCATAGCAGATGTAAACGCCAACTTTGGCATATTTGGTTTGAAAAACAGGATAACCTAAGTTTCCAGGCTTGAAGAAAAATTTCTCCCAAAAACCACCGGTTTGCGGAATATGGTTTTTACGGTATTTGCCTAAATACGTTCCATCGGCATCAATGACTGCGGCAGTATTGTAATAAACTCCGGCTTGTTCTTTTTCGTAAATCGGAACTACAATGACCATATTGTATTTTTTGGCATACGTCTGCATCAATTCGGTTGTTGGGCCGGGAACGGTTTCTGCGGAAGCGTACCATTTCGAATCCTGTCCCGGGCAGAAATACGGAGTGTTGAAAATCTCCTGAAAACACAGGATTTGAACGCCCTGTTTTCCGGCTTCTTCTATGTATGGAATATGCTTTTGGAGCATTGCGTCCATGATTTCGGGAATGGTTCCTTCGCCTTCGGTTTTCGCAAGGCTTAATTGGATTAATCCTGATTTTACTATTCTGGCCATTTTTGATGTTTTAAATTTTAGATTACAAATTTTGAATTATTCCGCAGGTGTTTGTTGTAACGCCCCATTTAAAATTCAAAATTTAGAATTCAAAATGATTTATATTTTTCCGGTGACTTTATTTCTTTTGACGAATTGACCATAACCTTTCTCGACTTTACATTCATTATTGTCAATTACTACTTTTCCGCGCAATAAAACAGTCTTCACTTTTCCCGTCACTTCCCATCCTTCATAACCGCTGTAATCTACATTCATATGATGTGTTTTGGCTGAAAGCGTATGTTTTTCGTTTGGGTCAAGAATTAAAATATCGGCATCACTTCCTACGGCTATCGTACCTTTTTTAGGAAACATTCCGAAAATTTTGGCTGCATTTGTCGAGGCAACTTCTACATATTTGTTCAGAGTGATTTTGCCTTTGGACACGCCTTCACTAAACAGCAGTTCCATACGGTTTTCAATTGCCGGATGGCCATTTGGGATTTTTGAGAAATCTTCTTTCCCCATTAATTTTTGTTTCCACATAAACGGGCAATGATCGGTTGCAACTACGTTCACTAAGCCTTGGTTTAATCCTGCCCAAAGTGTTTCCTGGTCTTTCTTTTCACGCAACGGCGGAGACATGACCCATTTAGCGCCTTCAAAATCTTGTTCATATAAAGATGCATCAAGGATTAAATACTGAATGCAGGTTTCTACAAAAACATGTTGGTTTCTGCGAGTCGCAAAACGTACGGCGTTTAGCGCGCCTTCGCAGGTCAAGTGAACGATGTATCCCGGGCAGCCGGTGTAATCTGCTAAATCTGCGAATCGGCTGCTAGCTTCGGTTACTTCGGGTTGTGATAAATAGTGATAAAGCGGAGATAATTTTCCTTCTGATTTGTGTTTTGCAATCAAAAAATCGATCATATCACCGTTAGTAGCATGCACATTTATCAGTCCGCCGTGCCTTTTAACTTCCTGCATCAAACCCACCATCTGCCGGTCATCAATCATTAATGCACCTTTATAAGCCATAAATGTTTTGAAGGATGTAATGCCTTCGTTTTCTATAAAATGTTGTATTTCCTTTTTGGTTTCGTCATTAAAATCGGTTACCGCCATGTGAAAACTGTAATCTCCAACAGCATTATTATCACTACGGCCTTTCCATTCCTGAAGTGCCGATTGTAAGCTTTTGCCCTGTGTTTGCAGAACGAAATCTATTACTGTTGTAGTTCCGCCGTATAAAGCAGCGCGTGTCCCGGTTTCATAATTGTCGCTGCTGTAAGTTCCCATAAATGGCATGTCAAGGTGAACATGGGGATCAATTCCGCCCGGCATAACGAGTTTTCCGGATGCGTCAATTGTTTCATCGGCATTCATGTTTAGATTCTTACCAATGGCTTTGATAATTTCGCCTTCGATAACTATATCGGCTACATAATCATCTGTAGCAGTGATGATTCTTCCGTTTTTGATTAGTATGCTCATAATTTATTTTGAATAATCTAGAAACTTTAATTGTCGCTTCTATTTAAAATTCAACATTTAAAATTTAAAATAATTTTATCTTTTCTTCATCAAAATCCAATACACAATACCACTAATGCCAAACCCGACAAACCATGCATAATGGTACAAATCTGAAACCCAATGCGGGAAAACATCTTTGTCAATTACATTTATCGTCGTAAAAAATCCGGGAATATTCGGGATAATCCCGGCCAGTAAAGCGACAATCGCAATGGTATTGAATCCGTTGAAAAATCGGTAAATGCCATGTGTTTTGTATAAATCGTCAAGTTCAAGCCTTTGTTTTCGGATAAAATAATAGTCGACAATCATAATTCCGCCAATAGGTCCGAGTAAACCAGAATAGCCGACAAGCCATGTAAAAATATAGCCGGATGGATCGGCTATTAATTTCCACGGAAAAATCAAAATTCCGATTATCCCGGTAATGTAGCCACCTTTTCTAAAGTCGATCTTTGAAGGTGCTAAGTTGGCAAAATCATTCGCCGGGCTTACAATATTTGCGGCGATGTTCGTAGCTAATGTAGAAATCACAACAGCTATCATGGCTACTGAAACCAGTAATTTACTATCGAATTTTCCGGCTAAAACAACCGGATCCCAAATAGTTGTTCCAAAAACGATTGTAGTTGCCGAAGTAACGACCACGCCAACAAAAGCGAATAGCGTCATTGATGGTGGCAATCCGATAATCTGTCCTTTAATTTGTGCTTTTTGGGATTTGGCATAGCGCGTAAAATCGGGGATATTTAAGGATAATGTCGCCCAGAATCCCACCATTCCGGTTAGTGCCGGAAAAAAGAAATGGAAAAAATCTGTTGTAGTTGTGAATTTTGATTTTGTTTCTAAAATAGGCCCAAGTCCATTAGCAGCCGAAATTGCCCAAAGCAGCAAAGCCAATGCGGCCAGCGGTAAAAAAATAGCTTTAAAAACGAGTAGTTTTTTAATACTGTCCACACCACGATAAACGACATACATATTCAAGAGCCAAAACAGGAAAAAGCATATTGCAGGTCCGGTTTGTAGTCCGAAAGAATCTGGGAAAACCTGTGGTAGCGTATTCAACGAAGGAATCCACAAACGAAACATCTGGAATAGTGCAAATCCGCCAATCCAGGTTTGGATCCCGAACCAGCCACATGCTACAATTGCCCGCAACAATGCCGGAATATTAGCACCTTTGGTTCCGAAACTTGCACGTGCAAAAACTGGGAACGGAATTCCATATTTAGCTCCGGCATGGCCGTTTAAAATCATCGGAATCAGGACAATCGTATTTCCTAAAAATATCGTAAGTATCGCCTGCCACCAATTCATTCCGCCTTCAATCAATGAACTCGACAACATATATGTCGGTATGCACAGGCTCATGCTGATCCATAAGGCGGCATAATTCCATGTGTTCCAACTGCGTCTGTTTGCCGGCACCGGAGCGAGGTCTTCGCTATATAAAGATGAATTGGTTATTGGATCGTTCATTTGTTTTGTTTTTTAATCCATAGCAGCATCAGAAATTTTTAAAGCTTCGCTGATAATTGCCAGTCCTTCGTCAATTTGTTCTCTTGTAATAGTTAATGGAGGCGCGATGAAAATATAGCCCCAGCGAACAAATGTGTATAATCCGAGTTCACGGATTTTGGCTGCGATTTGATTGGTGATTTTTAAATCGTCACCTGCGGCATTATAAGGTGCAATCAACTCGCCCGCTTTATTCTTTAAAATATCGAGACAGCCTAACAATCCGGTGTTTCGGAAAGTTCCCATGCTTGGATGTTTCTTCCTCATTGCTTCGATTTGTGATTCGAGGTAAGTTCCCATTTCACGTGCGTTTTCAAGCAATTGGTCACTTTCGTAGATATTGATGACGGCTAATGCCGCAGCTAATGCGACAGGATGACCGTTATAGGTGAGTCCGATCATCATTGGCGTGTTCTCAAATTTCTCAGCAATTTTGTCAGAAACCATCAAACAGCCCAATGGCAAATAAGATGCGGTCAAACCTTTTGCCATACAAACCATATCGGGGACGATGTCGTGGTTTTCGAAACCGAACCATTTTCCGGTACGGCCAAATCCGCTCATAACTTCATCAGCGACAAAAAGGATCCCGTATTTTTCACATAAATCTTTGACACCTTTTAAATATCCTTTTGGATATTTCAAACATCCGGAAGAGCCGCTTTCGCCTTCAAAAATAAATGCTGCAATATTGGTTTTTCCTTCAAGATGAATTACTCTTTCAACATATTCGAGGCTCAGTTGCAACTTGAGAGTTTCGTCCAGATCTTTCATTCCGAAGAAATAATAAGGATCGTCAAGATGCACTGCGTTTGGCATTTGTTGCGAATCGTTTGCGAGTTTTCGCGGATCGCCGCCAACGGTCATGCCGCCAATCGAGCCTCCATGAAAAGCGCGATAGCGGCCAATGATTTTATGTCTTCCGGTGTATAATCGTGCGAGTTTTATTGCATTGTCAATCGATGATGTTCCACATAATGTATAAAAAGCTTTGTTCAGATCTCCGGGGCAGATTTCGGCAAGTTTGCGTGATAGTTTTGCGCGGATTTCTGTCGTACAGCTTGGCGTAACAAAACTTACTTTCTGCATTTGTTCAACAACTGCATCAGTGACACGCTGGTCGCCATGGCCGATATTGACCGACATTAATCCCGATGAAAAATCGATGATCCGATTGCCTCCATACTCATATAGATAAACGCCTTCCGCCCGCTCAATGGCGATTGGGTTCACGCTTGCCTGCGCCGACCATGAAAATAAACTGAATTGTTTGCTGTCGGCGATGATTTGTTCTTTCGATAAAGTATCTTCTTTGGTAATCATTTTTAATTCTTTTTCGTTTGACGTTCGACTTTTTGACTGCTATCAGCTCATCCAGTTCACACCGGCTTCCGCATTCCATTTGATAGTTGATTTTTTGAGTTTGGTCCAAAACTCGATTGAGCTTTTTCCGGTGATGTCACCCACGCCAAACTTGCTTTCATTCCAACCGCCAAAACTAAAAGGTTCTCTGGGAACGGGAACGCCTACGTTAACGCCAATCATCCCGGCGCTAGCTTTATCGATGATGTAACGTGCCATTCCGCCATTTTGAGTAAAAACGCTTGCGGCATTTCCGTAAGGATTTGCATTTTCGATAGTCAGGGCTTCATCAACGGTTTTAGTTCTTATGATAGAAATCACCGGCCCGAAGATTTCTTCACGTGCAACGCTCATTTCTGGAGTAACAAAATCTATAACGGTTGGCCCAACGTAGGTTCCGTTCTCTTTTCCGACAACTTTGGTGTTGCGTCCATCAACTAATATTTTTGCACCATCTTTTTCAGCTTCAGAAATGTATCTTTCGATTCTTTCCTGTGATTCTTTATTTATAACAGCTCCGAGATTTTCTCCCGGTACAATTTTTCTGGCTTCATCGCAAATTTTTGCAATAATCGGGTCGACATTGCCTACGCCAATCATCGCCGAAGCTGCCATGCAACGTTGCCCGGCACAGCCCGACATAGAAGCGGCAACGTTTTGGGCGGTCATTTCCGGAATCGCATCAGGCAATACCATCAGGTGATTTTTTGCTCCGCCCAACGACAGGCATCTTTTGTAATTGCTTGTTGCTCTTTGGTATACAATTTTTGCCACTTTTGTCGAACCTACAAATGAAACTGCTTCAATATCCGGATGGTCGCAAATTGCATTTACAATATCAACATCGCCGTGGACGATATTGAAAACACCATCGGGCAATCCGGCTTCTTTTAATAATTCGGCGAGACGGCCACAACTTAACGGCACTTTTTCAGAAGGTTTGATAATCATGCAGTTTCCTAAAGCAATAGCATTTGGAATTGTCCAGTTTGGAACCATCGACGGGAAATTGAACGGTACGATCGAAGCGACTACGCCAAGCGGAACATGTTCAGTACGGCATTCAACGCCTTTACTCACTTCGAGTAATTCTCCAGTTATCAATTGTGGCAATGAAGTGGCAAATTCGGTAAGTTCGATGCATTTTTCTATTTCGGCAACAGATTCTCCGTATGTTTTCCCATTCTCTTCGCTACACAATTGAGCCAGTTCTTTGAGATTTTTTTCGAGTAAATATTTATAGCGGAAAAAAACCTGAACGCGCTCTTTAATCGGTGTCTTGCTCCATGCGGGAAATGCAGCTTGTGCGGCTTTTACTGCTTTGTCTAAATCGGTATTGGATGACATGGGAACAGTTGACAGATGGTTCCCGTCTAGAGGTGAAATGACATCAATAGTTTTTGACGTGGAAGCACTCACGAACTTCCCGTCAATATAATTTTGAATTGCTGGGTATTTCATTTTTGTTAAATTATTTCTTAAAAATTTCAATAAAAGTAAAAACTATTACTAAAAAAACAAGTAAATAAGTTGCGCGACATTAAATATAGAATGAGTCTACTTAATAATTCTTTGTTTTTTAATTATATTCTTAACCCAAAAATCAAGAAAAAATTTGAACGATAAATTTCTGAAAAAGCAAAAAATCCCAACATTGTGTCAGGATTTCATAAGGGAAGTTTATTTATTAAAATCAATAACAATCCGACAAAATCTGGTTTCTGGATTGATAATACGCCACCGGTTTTTTACAGACTTCTTCAAGCAGTTCCAAAATGTTTTGCAGCATGGCAAGCGAACCGCAAATCATTATTACCTCGCCATTGCGAAGCGAAGAAGCCAGAGAATCCGCATCACGTGCCAGAATATCCTTTACATATTCTTTATTGCCTTCGCGTGAATAAGCAATTTTAAGCAAACTCAATTTATGGAAATCACGATGCTTTTCAAGATAATCCTTATAAATCGAATAGGAAGATTTATCGCGGAAACCACAATATAATTGGATTTCGGGGCGATTTCTTTCAGCTTGGTCGATCATTCCCAAAAACGGCGCAATTCCGGTTCCGTTGGAAATCATGATTACCCGGGTTTTTATTTTTGGTAGATGAAAATCCGGGTTTTTTGAAATCGATGCCCGAATCACATCACCGGGATCTAGCGAAAACAAATAATTTGAACCAAACCCGTTTGGATGAAGTTTTACAGCAATTTGAATGTCTTTCCCAATTTTCCCGATGGAATACTGGCGTTCGCGATGATCGTTTGCCGGATAAATATTCAGCAAATCGCCTGAAGTGAAATTGCCTTTTTTCGGGCGAAGTTTCATCAGGAAAGCGCCGCCTTCATGAGATAAAGCTGTTTTTTCAATTACTTTGAATGACTGAAGTTTTTTGGATTGTCCTAAAATACCGGTTGGAACCGGGATTCCGGTTTCTGATTTTTCAGACCACAATTTTGCCCATTTTGCAAATTCATCCGAAGATTTATCGTTAACCGTATGGATTTCCAGTAATTGTTCGGCCCAATCTTGAAGCGAAAGCTGTTGGTTTACATCAATTGCAAAACGGCAAAAATCAGGATAAGCATGCGAACCAAATCCAACAACTGAAAATTTTATTTTTTGCCGTTGCGGATATTTTTCAAGAAGCGAGAGGAATTTCCCTGCATTTGCCGGCGGATTTCCTAAGCCATAAGTCGAAGTCAGAATTACAAAGTGTTTTGCCTCAGAATAAATTGTATAAGTATTCAATTCGGCGATAAACGATTTTTTTCCAATTTTTAATAATTGCTGATGGATCGCATCGGCGTATTGCAACGTAGTACCGTTTTCCGAACCAATCAGAAGGATAATTTCAGCTTCGTCTTTTTTAAACCTGTTTTTGATTTTGCTTTTTCTGCGTTTCAGCGTCATTGCAAATCCCGAATAGATAAAAAACAAAATATTTCCCGATGCGATTGCTAAAATCAACGCCCAGAACCAATTTGTGCGTCCGGTGTGAAGATCAAGGCTGAGCTCGCTGAAAATCTTTGTATTTGAATATTGAATTTCGCTCAAAATGCCACCCGTAAACTGGTTTACAACAAATTCACCCGAATGCGTTTTTAGCGTATAATAATCTTCAGGATCGTCTGAAAACGGAAATTCCAGGCTTTTGGTTTCACAAAGCAATGTGTTTTTGAAAACGGAAAACTGGGCAATTTCCTTTTTTGGTTCCGATTCAATGGCATCAAAATCAATTTTATGCGCGATCTTTTTATCAGTAAAAATTTCAAAGCGCACTAATGAAAGATAGGTTCCGGTTACTGCAATGATTAGAATTACAACTAAAGAAAGCCTTCCGAGAATCACATGGTAATATTGCGCGAAATCTTCTTTTACGATTTTTGTAAAAAACCGCTTTATACCGCGTTGCCGTTGTATGATCAGAACTGTTCCGGATAATGCGATCAGCAATAAAAGGAAAGCGGTGATTCCCATAAAAATCCGTCCGGTATTGTGCAAAAACAACGAGCGGTGCAGGTTTTTCATCCATTCAAAAAACGCTGATTTTTCTTTTATTTCACCTAATGATTTTCCGGTTTTGGCATCGGCATAAAACGCAATGTTTTTCCCATTTCCATCAATTGCCTTAACAATTACAAACTGATTATTTTCAACAGAAAAACTTACAATTTCAATATCAGATTTTTTTTGTGCCGTAACAAAATCGGCTACAGAAATGTTTGAAAAAACATCAGTCCTATATGGCTTTTCACTTTCGATAATTGGTTCAAATGCCAATATAATCCCGGTTACGGAAGCAAGTGCCAGAAAAAGGAAAGAAGATACGGCCAAAGCTAAATGGCTGTATCTCCAGATTGAGATTGTCATATTTTGCCGTTAATCGTTCGGGCTTAAGCGAACGTATCTGATGTAATTCGTGCCTTCGGTTTTTCCTGAAAGATTCTCGGTTGTCAACGCAACTTCAATGTCTTTTATATGATATTGCTGGTTTTCGACGCCGGTTTCAAAACGAAGCGTATAACCTGCGTTTATTTTCGAATCTTCAATTTCCAAAACCTGAACCGCCCGATCGCCGCCGCCAACCGATGCGCCGGTTATCGCGCTGATGTTCGTTGGTTTTTTAGAATAGAATTTATTCCATTCTTTCAGGTCTTTGTACCATTTTTTATCTTGTCCCAGAACATAAAGCGTTTTTTCGTAAACGCCTTTGCCATCAACCAATGAAACTACGATATAAGCGCCTTCGCCCATATAATTTGTCATTTGGATCATGCACTTGTATTTGGTCGATTTTTGTGCGTTTGCCAATGTTGTTGCAAAAATGGAAACGGCCAGAATCAGGATTATTTTACAGAAATTCTTCATATTATTTCAGGAAATCAATAGCTATTTTATTTTTTATAAGCGCTTCGTTTTCGGAAGCAATGTCGTATGCGGTTTCCTTGAAATCGGTTTTAAGGTCTTTTTTCGATCCTTTGGAAACAAGGTATTTCAGGATTGTGTCGTCCTGCGAAATCAGGGCGGCTTTGTGTAAGGCGGTTAATCCTTCTTTGTTTTGCGTATTGATGTCGATTTTGAAATTTCCGATAGATTCGATCAACGGCAATTCCTTTTTTTCAACCGCAAGATGGTATAAGGTGTTTCCGTTTTTTTGAGGTGCGGTGATGTTAAATCCGCTTTCTTTCAGCAAGTTCAGCTTTGCTTCGAAAATTTCCTTTTTTTGCGGATTGTATGATTGTATAAGGTAATAACTCAGGTTATCGCCGTTCGCGTCGGCAAGATTCATATCGGCTTTATTATTAAGTAAAATTTTAATGATTTCAGCCGTATTGTTTTTCATCGCAAGCTGCAAAGCCGAAATACCTTTATTATTCACCTGATTGATGTTTGTTACTTTTGAAACCAGATTTTCAATAATCTGCGGATCGGAATTGTAGGAAGCCGCATTCATGAAAACCGTATTTCCATCGGCGTCAGCCTGGTTGATATCAACTCCTTTGGAAATAAAATAGTTGATCACGTCGGCTTGCTTTTCTTTGGTAACAATTGCATGCAGTGCATTTTCACGGTTTTTCCCGAGAGTTGTGGGTTTTAGCCTCACTTTCTCGAGATATTGGTACAACTCTAAATTGTTTGTATGCGAACGTGTTCCTTTGCTCGCCATTATAAATGCATTGTTTGTATGTGGAACGCCATTCAGGATCAATTTATTCAGCAAAGGAATATTTCCCATTCGTGCGGCATAATCAAAAGCGGTATTTCCGTTTTTATCCATGCTGTTAAGATCGAGGCCTTTTGCAGTGAAATAATTTGTCAGTTTTAATTCAGCCGTATCATAAGGAACTGCGAGAAGCAATATATTCGCGCCTTCAAGGTCAAGGTCTTCCTTGAAATTCGCGCCCTCGCGTATACAAATGTCATATACTTTCAGGTTTGTCTGGCCATTTGCGGCCGCAAAACTCGCAGGCGTAAAGCCTTTATCGTCACGCAATTTTGTTTTTGCACCTTTTGTGAGAAGGTATTCCATCAATTCAGTATTGCCTTTATAAGCAGCCCAGAAAAAATAAGTCCGTTCGTCGTGGGTGATTTTATTTATGCCGTTTCCTTTTTGTGTCAGAAGAAAGTGAACGGTTTCATTTGGAGCCGATTCGACAATGGCATAAACTGTTGCGTCAAATCCGGCATTGGTAGATTGTGCGGGATCGTTGCCTTTTTCGATATCCGATTTTACTTTAGCTACATCAGGATTGCTTTTCCAATAAGAACGATCAAGGAAAACGTTTTTCTGTGCTTGTATGGAAATGCTTGCGAAAACAAATAAAGTGATGAAAATATATTTCATAATAAGCGAATTAGTGATGTGTGAATTTACAACGGCACAAAACTAATAAGAATCATTCTAAATAAAAAGAAATCTAGCATAAATGCGTTGCGGTAAATGTTAAATAAGGTTATTTGGATTTTTTTAGCGTTTGGTGCGAATAATAGACTTTGCCGCCATCGGTAACTAGAATGTATTTAACATCGGGGAATTGCCGCATAAGTTTCTTTCCGGCATCTTTTCCTAAAACCATTATCGAAGTAGAAAATCCGTTTGCCATTTCAGCGCTTGTGCCAAATACCGTAACGCTGCTCAGGCCGCTTGCCGGATATCCTGATTTGGGATTGATGATGTGCGAATAACGCTTTCCGTTGATGAGCGCGAATTTTTCATAGCTTCCGGAAGTTACGGCGGCGGTTTCCTTTAACTCCATTATGCTGAGCAATTTATTATTCTTCATCGGATTTGTTATCCCGATTGTCCATGGTTTGCCGTTTGGCTGGCTTCCCCAGGTATTCATGTCACCGGAAGCATTTATGATTCCGGCCTGAACGCCTTTAGAAATCATAAGTTCTTTTGTTTTGTCGGCTGCATAGCCTTTTCCGGTAGCGCCGAAACCAATTTTCATTCCCGGTATTTTGAGGAATATGGTGCTGTTTTTTTCGTCAACCAGGATATTTTTATATCCTATTTTTCTTACGGATTCTTTAATTTCATCTTCAGAAGGCATTTTAGTCATTGAACCGTCAAATTTCCAGATTTTATCTGCGGCAGCAAATGTAATATCAAAAGCACCATCAGTAATATCAGAAAAGTAAATGGCGCGTTTGATAAGTTTGATTAGTTCAGTATCGACTTTTACAGGCCTGATTCCGGCATTGCGGTTGATTTCGGAAACCTGTGTATCGGGGCGCCATTCGGAAATCAGGTTTTCAATTCGCGTAATTTCTGCGGCAGCCGAATCGATATATTTTTCCGCAGCATCGCTGTTGGCAGCAACAATGGTTATATCAAAACGGCTTCCCATGAGCGTTAAAGCCCGTTTTTTTAAAACCTGTCCGCTAATTAATTGCGTTGCGAAAAAAGCCAGCAGCAAAAGTTTCCTCATTGTTTGGGATTTAAACACGCAAATTTATGATTGCCAAAACCATCGGCAAAGGAATAAAGTTATATTTAACTTTAAAAGAAGTTTCTAAAACCTGATTGTAATTATGAATGGTTTCTGCTATCGCCTGAAGTGTCACTTTCACTGCCGCCGTTTTTAGGTTCGGCGTGGTGAAAATTGGAAACCGTTTTTACAAAATCCTCTGCGCTGCTGTCATGATGGGCTTTGTCGTTAATGTTATACTTTTCTGAAAGTATTTCGCTTCCAATATGCGGGTTTGGATCATTTTGTGCATGTTGAAAGGATTCGTTGCCCGGTGTTTTTACTGATTCATTTTGTGCCGCCTGAATGTTTCCGTATCCGGAAGCTGCGTTTTTTGGATTGGAATTATCGTCTTCGCTGTTTACTTTTCTTGAATTTTCCATAGTATGTAATTTTAATGATGGGACATTGTTTCAAAGTTCATCATCTTTGTTTAACTGCTTTTATAGGATTTTTTATAAAAATTATACTTTTTAGGAATAAGTTTTTTCTTATGGAATTTGAAAACGTATCTTTGTCTTCTTTAAAAATGGCCCCGTAGTTCAACGGATAGAATGGGAGTTTCCTAAACTTTTGATCCAGGTTCGATTCCTGGCGGGGCTACAAGCCGCAAATCATTTGCGGCTTTTTTATTTTATTTGGGGCAACTGCCTTATTGTCAAACTTTCAGCCTGAAGATAAATTTGTATCAAACATTAAAATACAGATTTATGAGAACACATTTTATCAGCATCGTGGCTTTGCTCTTCTTTTCATTGAATATTCAGTCGCAGGCTTTAGGCGAGTTTAAGCCTAAAGATCAATCGTACGGACTTGGAAAGCTTAAGAACAGCAATAAGAGAATTTATATCTCAAACTTTACGGTTAATTTTCAGATTTATAACGAAAAAGAAAAATTCAAGCAAGGCGGTTACCAGCTTGGCGGCGGAATGAAAGGTGACGCACAAGTTGGCGTTTCGGTAGGTTTGGAAGGTTTGGATGAAAAAACCGTACAGGAAATTACCGATCAGCTTTATCAGGATTATATTGCAAAGCTTAAAGCGAAAGGCCTCACAATTATAACAGCCGATGAAGCCTCTAAAATTGAAGCTTATGAAGGCTATACAAGGGTTCAGGGTGGAAAGATAAGCATGGCCGAATTACCCGGTACTGTGACCGCGATTCCTACGGATTATGAGTTTTTTGTAAAGGGTTTCAATAAAGACGGCAAAGCAAAAAAAGGCGGTTTCCTTGGAAATCCTGCCATGAAATATCCAAAAATATCCAAAGATCTTGACGATGCGATTGTAGGAAATGTCGATATGACAATTTTATTTGTTCGTGACCAGCAAACATTTCAGGGAAATGGAGCAAAACTTAAGGTAAAAACCGATTTACGGCTTGTTGCCAATGATGCAATTGTAATGACCAGCGACGCGGCAATAAAATTCAAAGGCCAGAATACAGTTACCGCAGTCCAGAGTAAAGTTGAATTTTACCACGGAAAAATGGGAATGGGTTCTCCAACAGCATACATCGGGACTTTAGGAAAAGATCTTACAATCAACGATGTAATCAATAGTGAAAAACTCACAAGTTATGCAGCCGGTAGTATTGACATGATAGGAACAAAAACCATGTACGGAACCTGGTTCAGCACTAAAGACGGTTCTTCTGATAAATCCAAAATTATTCCTGTCGACGCTGCCAAATACAAAGAAGGTGTTACGGCGGCAACCAGTAAATTCCTGAATTTCCATACGGATGAATTCCTGAAGTCGATTGATTAATTTAGTATTGTCCTAAAATAGAGTGTAAGACATTTTTACACTGAACAATTTAGAAAAA
>CAZSDN010000050.1:0-10959 GCA_964605595.1 uncultured Flavobacterium sp.
GGTTCCCATTCCCATGATTCCGCTCCAGCGATGATCGATCTTAAAATCCTGTCCCGGCAAAATTACTTCTTTTAACAGTTTTTCCAATCGGTCTTGGACAATTTGTGTCTGGCCGAATTCGGTAGTTGTTTCAGTATCGAAATCCAAGTTCCTTCCGCCGCCAAATAAAATCCGGTTTCCTATATTCCTGAAATAATAATATCCTTTATCAAGGTGAAATGTTCCTTTTATGTCTAAACCTTCGATCGGTTCAGTTATCAAAACCTGGGCTCGTGCGGGTTTAACCGCTCCATCTGTAATCGAGCCTGAAAAACCGTTTGTGGCAAAAAGCAGTTTCTTTACGCGGAAAGCGAAATCTTCAAGAGTAACTCCAACTCCGCCCGGAATTTCACGAAAATCCGTAACCGTTTGCCTGTTTAAAATCAGTATGTTGTTTGAAGCTGCTTTTTGCAGCAAAGCCTGCATCATGCTACCGGTATCAATTTGGGCTTCAAACGGATTGAATATGGAATAATCGTGAATATTGTTAAATCCGAAACGGTCGACCTGTTTGGCAAAAACCTCGGCCTTAAAAACCGGTTTCAGTATTTCATTGATAAACGGAAGTTTTGCAAGGCACTCATTATACGCATTTTCATCTTCTTTCAGAAATAATTCATAACCTCCGAAAGGCTTGTAATCAATCGCTTGGTCACCGAGGTTTTTTCGCAGCAGCTGCAAGCCGTTCCAGCGCTTTTGAACAAGGTTTATAACATCGTCTTCAGAATGGTTTTTCAAATCATCAATTATTTCGGAAATACTGCCAAAACAGGCAAAACCTGCGTTTTTTGTACTCGCGCCCTGCGGAAGCATCCCTTTCTCAATGATCAGGATTTTACTTTCCGGGAAACGTTCCCTTAGGCGCAGTGCGGCATGAAGGCCAACTATTCCGCTTCCGACTATGCAATAATCAATATTCCCGAACCAATTTTTGATTTCCCAATAACTTAAATCCATTCTGAATTTTTTTATAAAAATAGCTATTTTGAAACAACGGCGTTTTAAGTAAGCTAAAATTTAATTCTTCGGGATTTCCGGAAAACCGTCAAATCTGAATTGGATTTTGGCGCTTAAAACAAATAATTCTTGTCAAAAACGGAAAGCTTCCCGCAACCCTTAGTGCTTTTTGGAATAAATCCTTACTTTTAAACCTTTGAAAATAAATCATACAATTATGCGAAAAATCGTTATCCTAACCTTTATTCTTATGAGCGCAACAACTTTGGCTCAAAATGTCATGACTCCCGAACTATTATGGAAACTCGGCAGAATAACACCGCTTGGCATTTCGAAAGATGCAAAAAACATCATTTATAAAGTTTCTTATCCTTCTGTAGAAGAAAACACATCGAAATCTAAATATTATTCAATTCCTGTAAATGGCGGAAATGCCGTTGAAATCACCGATTACAAATCTGCCGTAGCAAACAAAAACATTTCTTCTGACGGGAAATATATTGTTTACCATGAAGAAGTAAAGATCGAAAATGTTCACGGAAAAGACTTTTATCCCGAGTTAAACAAATCTGACGTACAAATTTATAACGGCCTGGATTACCGCCATTGGGATACATGGAATGAAGGAAAATTCAATCATGTGTTCTATAAAGAAAATAAGGAAAATGCGGTTGGAACAGACATCATGAAAGGTGAAATATTTGATTCCCCGCAAAAACCTTTTGGCGGTAATGAAGATTATATTTGGTCGCCTGACGGGAAAAGTATTTTGTATGTATGCAAGAAACAAGCGGGCACAAAGTATGCCGTTTCAACAAATACCGATATTTATGAATACAATCTTGAAACCGGGAAAACCATAAACCGCACCGAAGAAAATAAGGGTTATGATACCGATCCGCAATTTTCTCCGACAGGAAATTTAACATGGTTGCAAATGAAACGCGACGGTTATGAAGCTGACAAGAATGACATCATCGTAGACTTTAAAGGAAATAAAATAAACCTGACCGCTGGCTGGGACGGTACCGTCAGTAGTTTTCTTTGGAGCCCTGACGGGAAAAAAGTCTATTTCAAGGCGGCCGTTGACGGAACTGTGCAACTATTTGAAGTTAATTTTCCGGGACTTACAAAAATCGCCATAACAGTTACTCAGCTTACAAAAGGCGACTTTGATGTTGCTGGCCTTGTTGGATTTTCTGGCGACAATATTATCGTTACAAGAACCGACATGAACCATGCTGCCGAAATCTACTCTTATGACCTAAAGAAAAAAACGTGGAAACAGATAACAAAAGTTAATGATGAAGCGTACAGCAAACTTTCATTGCCTAAATTTGAAAAGCGTTATGTGACTACCACTGACGGTAAAAAAATGTTAGTTTGGGTAATACTTCCTCCAAACTTTGATGCCGCTAAAAAATATCCGGCATTGCTTTATTGCCAAGGCGGGCCACAATCGGCATTGACGCAAACCTATTCTTTCAGGTGGAATTTTTCATTGATGGCATCACAAGGTTATGTGGTCGTTGCTCCAAACCGCCGCGGAATGCCTGGGCATGGCGTTCAGTGGAACGAAGATATCAGCAAGGATTGGGGCGGACAGGTAATGCGTGATTATCTTTCGGCTATTGATAATGTTGCAAACGAAAGTTATGTTGATAAATCCCGTTTGGGATGCGTAGGCGCCAGTTATGGAGGTTATTCTGCATTTTATCTTGCAGGAATCCATAATAATCGTTTCAAGACTTTTATTTCTCATTGCGGAGTTTTCAACCTGGAAAGTATGTATGGAACAACAGAGGAAGTTTTCTTCAATAATTTTGACCATGGCGGGCCATATTGGGAAAAGGACAACGCTGTAGCCCAAAAGACCTATTCAGAATTCAATCCGATCAATTTTGTTGACAAATGGAATACGCCTATTCTGATCATCCATGGAGGAAAAGACTATCGAGTACCAATCGGGCAGGGACAGGAAGCATTTCAGGCAGCTCAATTGCGCGGTATTAAAAGCCGTTTTGTATATTTCCCTGAAGAAAATCATTGGGTGCTGCAACCACATAATGCAATCGTTTGGCAACGTGAATTTTATAAATGGCTACAGGAAACATTGTAATTAGCCAATTATTAAAAAAGCTTCAGGTAAATTTCCTGAAGCTTTTTTGTTTTAATTTATTTCATGGATTCAATAAAACCTGTAATCCTAAAGAGTAAGAGAAACTATTTTTTTCTTATTATCTTTGAGTATGGACAGTAAAAAGAGCTATATTCCGATTAAGGTTTTTGTAAGTTATCTTGCAATTACAGTTCTTGTCATCACTGTTGGCTGGATATTGTACAATGAAAATATACTTTTTTCGGAAACAGAGAATAAAATTGAAGCCGAGAATGCAAAAGTCCTCAAGATCGGCAATCTGATCACAAATGTATATAAAACCGAGCATTTGGCAAGAGTTACTATTCAATCCAACAACAAGCAGGATTTCAGAAATTACTTTAACCAGATAACGATCCTTTCGCATGAAATCGATTCGCTGAAATCGTTTATAAAAACAGAATACCAACTATCGCTGTTAGATAGCGTCAAATATTTACTGTCTAAAAAAACTGCAAACATTCTTCAGCTTAAGGAAATAAAAAACCAAGCCGCCGACGAGGTTGCGGTTAAAAAAGCAATAGACGATTTTTCGCAAATGCAGGAATCCTTCCGTAATTCGTTGCGTATAGAGGATTTTATCGAGAATCCTTCTGCCCTGAAAGATTATCAACGCAGCGCCTATCAAAAGTACATTGATTACCTGAATCAAAATATTCCTGAAGACAGTACAAAAAGATTGAGCGTAAAGGTTTCCGATTCACTCCTTACATCATCCTATAACCTGCTTGATAATATCAGGAAAACAACCGAAAAAAAGAAAACGATCCTTAGTGCCGAAGAAAACAACCTGCTTAAAAATGAACTTAGGATTTCAGAACAACTACGCGAAATCCTGAACATTATTGAACGTGAAATCATCACTAATACGCAAAAAAACAACCTGAAAAAGGAAGCCGCATTAAAAAAAACCAATGAAGTGGTAACGGTTGCCGCCATCATCGGGTTGGTTTTAACCGTTTTCTTTTCGATATTGATCCTTAGCGATTTTTCGAAAACCCAATTGTACAAAAAACAGCTCGAAATCGCAAATGGCAAAACACAATCCCTACTCAAAAACCGTGAGCAGCTCATATCAACTGTAAGCCATGATTTAAAAACGCCTCTGAGCACGATAATCGGGTATTCTGAACTTTTAGGAAACTCAGAACTCAATCCTAAACAAAATTACTATACAAAAAACATAAAAGGAAGCTCCGAATATATCTCAAAGCTCGTGCAGGATTTACTGGATTTTACCAAGATCGAAGCCGGAAAAATTGTTGTTGAAAATATTTCATTTTCGCTTCGCGAGATTATCGAAAATGTGGGGATAAGCATCCAATCTGTATATAAATCCAAAGACATTCAACTGGTTATGGACATTGACAAATGCTTCGGGCAAAAAATAATCAGTGATCCGTTCAGGTTGCAACAAATCCTTACAAATATTATTGGGAACGCCT
The DNA here is from genome assembly GCA_964605595.1 of uncultured Flavobacterium sp. Lineage (GTDB taxonomy): Bacteria > Bacteroidota > Bacteroidia > Flavobacteriales > Flavobacteriaceae > Flavobacterium. The sequence continues at coordinate 4,600 of CAZSDN010000050.1, forward strand.
ATAAATTCACCGAAAAGGGTTTTATTTCGGTAAACGCAAAACCCGACACGGAAAAAAAGAATATCATTATTTTAATCGAAGATTCAGGAATCGGGATCGAGAAGAAAAACCTCAACCTTGTTTTTGAAGAATTTACCCAGGCAGATGACACAATTGAAAAGCAATTTGGAGGTTCGGGATTAGGGCTTACGATTTCAAAAAAAATCACCGAAATCCTTGGCGGCACGCTTGAGTTGGAAAGCGAGTTTGGGAAAGGAAGTATTTTTAAGATTTCGATACCGCTCCATTTTGATGAAAAAGCAATTGTTCCTATAAGTGAAGAAAATTACCAAAATGACAATCCATTAACGGTTTTGGTGCTTGACGATGACACCAATTTATTATCCTTAACGACCGAAATACTCAAACAAAAAGGCTTTTTTGTATTGCCTTTCAGCAATGCGTCACACGCTTTGGAAGCAGCGAAAACCACCGATTTTGACCTTGTGATCACCGACATTCAAATGCCCGGAATTGATGGTTTTTCATTTTTGGAAATGCTTAAATCGACATCCGGGAACAAGTTCAGGAACCAACCGGTTATTGCGGTTACCGGGAATTCTGACATTTCAATAAAAATGTACCGTCAGGCCGGTTTTATGACCGTTGTCCGGAAGCCGTTTTCGCCTGCAGTTTTACTTGAAATGATCCATTCGGCTTTAAACCAGTCAAAAAATCCGATTCCGATACCCGAAAGCGTTCCTGCAAAAATTATTGAAAATAATGACAAACCCTATTGCCTGGCTCCATTAATTGCGTTTTTGCCCAATGACAGGGATGCATTAAAAGATGTTTTGCATTCGTTTGAAATGACAACCTTTGAAAATCTGATACAGCTTTCCACATCAATCGATGAAAACGATTTGAAAAAAATGAAAGAAACCGCACATCGCATGGGGCCGATGTTTCGTCAAATTGAGGCAAACGAGATTGCAAAAATCCTGGAAAATCTTGAATTGAAAACAGAGTCGGTTGAAAATGCAGGAACCGAATTTGAAGTTTTAAAACATAAAATAAGCGGCTTATTTGTTTTGCTTAAACAAGAATCAACAATCTAAGTTGTAATGTTTCAGTTTATTGTACAGCGTTTTCCGGTTAATTTTGAGCAATTTTGCAGCTTCCGATTTATTATTTTGTACCTGCGCCAAAACGTGCATAATAACATCTTTTTCATTGTCTGAAAGCGAAAACCTGCTTTCGATGGTATTTTCGTTCTGGGTTAATTCGGCCGGAAGTACATTTTTTTCAATAAATTCACCTTGGGATAAAAGCGTCGCCCTTTTTATTACATTTTGAAGTTCTCTTAAATTCCCGGGCCATTTATAATTTTGGAAAACCGAAATCACTTCAGGCGAAAATCCAATGACATTCTTATTGAGCTGCTGATTTGATTTCTCAAGAAAGAATTCGGCAAACACCATCAAATCCTCATTACGTTCACGCAAAGCCGGCGATTGAATCGAGAATTCATTCAGCCTATGGTATAAATCTTCCCTAAAATCGCCTTTTTTCACAGCATCGCGCAAATCTTCATTCGTCGCGGTTATGATGCGTATATCCACGCTTATTTCCTTATTGCTTCCAACAGGTTTTATTTTGCGTTCCTGAAGCGCACGCAAAAGCTGTATTTGGTTTTCATAAGAAAGATTCCCGATTTCATCTAAAAAAATGGTTCCGCCATTTGCGGCTTCAAAATACCCTATTTTGTCATTGATAGCTCCGGTAAATGAGCCTTTAACATGCCCGAAAAATTCGCTTGCGGCAAGCTCTTTCGGAATCGTACCACAGTCTACCGCTATGAAACTGTTGTTTTTACGGGCGCTGTTTTGATGGATACTTTTTGCAATGACTTCTTTTCCCGTACCGCTTTCCCCGATTATCAAAACCGAAATATCGGTAGGGCTTACAAGTTGGATATATTCGTTTAATTTTTTTGAAGAAGGAGAAATACCGGTTACAAATTCATTTTTTGAAGAATTTGGAGAAGTGGTCGTAGCCTGTTTTAATTTTATCTCATGGCTTGCTTCAGGAACAGGATTTTTGAGCGCATTTGTTACTACAAGTAAAACTTCTTCGGGGTTAAAAGGTTTGGAAATGTAATCGGATGCACCTTTTTTTATGGCTTTTACGGCGGTATTGACATCAGAATACCCAGTCATTAAAATTACCGGAAGCTGTGGATGCTGTTGCTTGATTTCGTCCATTAATTCTATTCCGTCATAGTCGGGCAATCTCAAATCAGTGATGACCAAATCGAAACTACGATTCTTGATTTTGATTTTTGCATCTTCAGCAGAAAAAGCCGTTTCTACGTCAAAAGACTTCCTTGTAAGAAAGCTTTCAAGCATTTTACAGAAAGGGATATCATCTTCGATCAGCAGAATTTTTGACATAAGTCCGGGTACATTTCCTGCTAATTTAAAGCTATTAAAATTGGATTGTCTTAAAATTTTCTAAAAAAAGAGAGAGACTGTTATACAATCTCTCTCTTTACAAAACAAAACATAAGTTACCCAAACTTATTTTTTTATCCAGTTGCCATTGGCATCTGCGTAGACAGTAGCCTTTTGGTCACTAACTGTAATCTCTAATTTGTATTCCTTTTGCGCATTTACATACGCTTTATCTAAAGTCGCATCCGGATAGGCTGCTTTCAATGCAGTTTTTACGCTTTCAGGAACTTCATCCAACTTGATTTCTTTAAAATCTTCCTGTGCAGTGATAACATTTAAAGAAATTACACTTGGTGCTGCAGCTACTGTTGCAAAACTTCCTAACAGGATGGCGATCGATAATACTAATTTTCTCATGATTCTTATATTTATAATTTATTGATACTATGCTTAAAGAAAACACCGTACCAATTTTAAAACACCTCACAAAGAACCTGTAATTTACTGGTTTTAAATTATTTATACATTTTCAAATATCGAACAGATTGTGTAAATAGTGTGGCTTTACAAGCTAATGTGTGTAATTTTTCCCCATTTCGGATTTGGGCATAAAAAAACCCCACATTTCTGTGAGGCTCTTATTTGTAATTTATTTTATTCCGGATCTTCCATTTTAAAATCATCCATAAATGCCGTTGTATAATCTCCGGCTACATATCTTGGATCATCCATTAATTGCCTGTGAAACGGAATTGTTGTTTTTATTCCTTCGATTACGAATTCATCCAAAGCGCGTTTCATTTTATTGATGGCTTCCTGGCGGGTTTGCGCCGTTGTAATGAGTTTTGCAATCATCGAATCATAGTTTGGCGGAATTGAATATCCAGCGTAAACGTGCGTATCAAGACGGACTCCGTGTCCGCCTGGCGCGTGAAGCGTTGTAATTTTCCCCGGTGATGGACGGAAATCATTATAAGGATCTTCAGCATTGATACGGCATTCTATAGCGTGTAATTGCGGTAAATAGTTCTTACCCGAAATTGGCACACCGGCCGCCACAAGGATTTGCTCGCGAATCAAATCATAATCGATAACCTGTTCAGTTATCGGATGTTCAACCTGGATACGCGTGTTCATTTCCATGAAGTAGAAATTACGGTGCTTGTCGACCAAAAATTCTACAGTTCCCGCACCTTCATATTTAATATATTCTGCGGCTTTTACGGCAGCTTCGCCCATATCATGACGCAATTGGTCTGTCATAAATGGAGACGGCGTTTCTTCGGTAAGTTTTTGATGGCGCCTTTGAACAGAGCAATCCCTTTCTGAAAGGTGACAGGCTTTTCCGTATGAATCTCCTACAACCTGAATCTCGATATGGCGTGGCTCTTCAATTAATTTTTCAAGATACATGCCGTCATTTCCGAAAGCAGCTCCTGCTTCCTGACGTGCGCTTTCCCATGCTTTCAATAAGTCTTCTTCTTTCCAAACTGCGCGCATTCCTTTTCCGCCACCACCCGCTGTTGCTTTCAACATTACAGGAAAACCGAACTGTTTTGCAAGTCCCAAAGCCTGCTCAAACGATTCAAGAATTCCTTCAGAACCCGGGACACATGGAACTCCGGCAGCGATCATGGTTGATTTAGCCGAAGCTTTATCTCCCATTCTGTTGATCATTTCAGGAGAAGCACCGATGAATTTGATTCCGTGCTCCTGGCAGATTTTAGAAAATTTAGCATTTTCAGAAAGGAAACCATAACCCGGATGGATTGCATCTGCATTTGTAATTTCTGCAGCGGCAATGATATTTGACATTTTAAGGTAGGACAGGTTGCTTGGCGGTGGCCCGATACAAACGGCTTCATCTGCAAAACGCACGTGAAGGCTTTCGGCATCGGCTGTAGAATAAACCGCAACGGTCTTGATTCCCATTTCACGGCAAGTTCTGATTACGCGAAGCGCAATCTCACCTCTGTTGGCAATTAATATTTTTTTGAACATCGTAATGTAATTTTAAATTAGAAATTTTAAATTTTAAATTATCATAAGTGACGACAATCGCCATTTATAATTTATAATTCATCACTTAAAATAAACTATGATGGATCAACTAAAAACAATGGTTGGTCGAATTCTACCGGAGACATATCGTCTACAAGGATTTTTACGATTTTCCCGGAAACTTCCGATTCGATTTCGTTGAAAAGTTTCATCGCTTCAATTACACAAAGCACGTCACCTTTTCCGATTGAAGTTCCAACCTCCACAAAAGCTGCTTTGTCAGGAGCCGGCTTTCTGTAAAAAGTACCGATAATTGGCGATTTGATTGTGATATATTTCGAATTATCGTCGGCAGCCGGAGCACTTGGCGTAGTTGGTGCAGCAGGAACAGTTGCCTGAATTTGCGTAGCAGCGGGAAGTGCTTGTTGCATCGGCGCTTGCTGAACATAAGTAATGTCGGGCGTGTTGCCTTCTAAAGTGGTTCTGATTGTGATTTTCACATCATTCATTTCCAGTTTTACTTCTGCGACACCGGAGTTGGACACAAATTTAATCAGGTTTTGAATTTCTTTTAAATCCATAATATTCGTTTTAGTTATATAGTTTTATTTGTTAATAGGCCCATTTAAGATAGATTGATCCCCATGTGAAACCGCCGCCAAAAGCAGCAAATATAAGATTATCCCCTTTTTTGAATTTACTTTCGAAATCACTTAATAATAAAGGTAAAGTTCCAGAAGTCGTATTTCCATAACGGTGGATATTTACCAAAACTTTATCTTCGTCTAAACCAATACGCCCGGCAGTCGAATCGATGATTCTTTTATTTGCCTGGTGCGCAATCAGCCAGTTTACGTCGTCTTTGGTGAGATTATTTCTTTCAAGGATTTTTTCACTCACATCGGCCATTCCTGAAACCGCATATTTATAAACGGTTTGCCCGTCCTGGAAAACCGTGTGTTGTTTATTGTCAACTGTTTCGTGTGAAGCCGGAAGCAATGATCCGCCCGCATCGATTTTAAGGAATTCCCTTCCGATCCCGTCGCTTCTCAGGAATTCATCCTGAAGGCCAAGCCCTTCATAATTTGGCTCGAAAAGTACGGCACCAGCTCCATCTCCAAAAATAATACAGGTTGCACGATCGGTATAATCAATAATTGACGACATTTTATCGGCGCCAATTAACAAAACTTTTTTGTATTTGCCAGACTGAATATAGGCGGAAGCCGTTGACATTCCGTATAAAAAACTTGAGCAAGCCGCTTGCAAATCATACGCGAAAGCGTTGACAGCGCCAATTTGCGTAGCAACATAAACCGCAGTTGAAGCCACGGGCATATCAGCAGTTGCGGTTGCTACAATGACCATATCGATTTCGGCCGGATTGATATTTTTTCTGTTGAATAAGTCTTCGGCCGCTTTTATGGCAAGGTAAGAAGTTCCCTTATCTTTGTCTTTCAGTATTCTTCTTTCTTTGATTCCTGTCCGGGATGTGATCCATTCATCGTTGGTATCGACCATGGTTTCTAGCACTTTGTTTGATAATACAAAGTCAGGAACATATCCTCCAACAGCAGTAATGGCGGCAGTTATTGTACTCATAGGGTTGTATTTTTCTTCCTTTTTTTTGAATCGGAAAAGTTGTTGAAATTACAAAAAAATTTCTAAACCTGAATATTTTGAATAAGTGAATTTGGATTGCAAGTTTGAAACAACAAAAAAAACCCTCACGCGGGTGAGAGTTTAAATGATGTTCTGCTATAAATTATTATGCAGCAGCAACCGACTTGTCGATAACAACTTGTCCTCTGTAGTACATTTTACCTTCATGCCAGTAAGCTCTGTGGTATAAATGCGCTTCTCCAGTTACAGGACAAGTAGCAATCTGAGCTACGGTAGCTTTATAATGCGTTCTTCTCTTGTCTCT
>CAZSDN010000050.1:10969-19272 GCA_964605595.1 uncultured Flavobacterium sp.
TTTGGAAACTTTTCTTTTAGGATGTGCCATTTTACTATATTATTTATCCGTTAATAGTTGTTTTAATTTATCCCAGCGGGGATCTGTATTTTCTTCTTTTACTTCTTCAGTTTTTTTCTTTTCAGTAACTTTCAGTTCATTGAATTTGTCGAGCGCTTCTGATTTTAAAGTTCCGTCCTTTACACCGGGATGGATTCTTTTGAGCGGAACCGAAAGCGCGATCATTTCATAAATGTATTGCGAAACATCTATTTGATGTTCGCTGCCTGGCAAAATCAGCAATTCTTCATTGTCATTATTGAATTCCTCGCCAAACTGAACCACCAAATGCAATTTTCCTTTCACAGGAAGATCAAACATTTCACCGGTTAAATCACAAGGAACGTGAACTGTACCTTTATGCTTAAAATCCAGTTCAAGCATCGTGCTTTTCTTTTCCAGGGTTACATTTACTTTGATGTCACAACTTTCAAATTCGTCATAATCAAAGGCTTCAAAGAACGCTTTACTTATCTGATATTCAAACTGGTGTTTTCCTAATTTTAATCCGATGAACGGAATTAAAAACTCATTTAACTTTTTCATCTGCAGACAACAATTTGACCTCAACTGAAAAATTCCAGAATCGGAGTGCAAAGATATAAATTTATTGCAATAACAAAAGGCTTATGAACATTTTTTTGTTTATAAGTGCGATTGCTTTATTTTCAATGGTTTTTTGCTGATTTCGGCGTATTCATGGCGCGAGTTATAAATGTCAATCGCCAGATAAACAGCTTCTTTGAAAGAATTGAAGTCGGCCTTGTCTTTTCCTGCAATATCATAAGCAGTTCCGTGATCGGGCGAAGTCCTTACTTTATTCAATCCGGCTGTATAATTTACGCCATTCCCAAATGAAAGCGTCTTAAACGGAATCAGTCCCTGATCGTGATATGCGGCAATTACGGCATCGTATTTTTCATACTGCCCGCTGCCGAAAAATCCGTCTGCAGGATATGGCCCGAAAACCAAAGTCCCTTTTTCAAACATTTTTTTGATTACGGGTTTGATGATCATTTCGTCTTCTTTACCAATAACACCGCCGTCGCCAGCGTGCGGATTCAATCCTAAAACCGCAATCCTTGGTTTATTTATGCTGAAATCCTGAATTAGCGATTGCTTCACCGTTTCAATTTTTTGCCTGATCAATGCTTCCGTAAGATGCGATGCGACTTCGTTCACGGGAACGTGATCGGTCAAAAGACCAACTCTCAAATCATCCTGAACCATCAGCATCAGCGCGTTTCCTTCAAGCTCTTTATCAAGATAATCCGTGTGTCCGGGAAATTTAAAATCTTCCGACTGGATATTGTATTTATTGATTGGCGCCGTAACCAAAACATCAATTTTATCTTCTTTCAATGCATTCGTCGCAGCAACAAACGATTTGATCGCATATTGCCCGACAATGGGATCATTCACACCATATTCCAACGTGAAATTCTCGCGCCAAACATTCAGCACATTTACTTTTCCGGTCAAAACCTGGTCAAGATTGTCGATTCCGTGAAATACGGTGGTCGACTCAAAGCTTTTCTTCAGATAGGAAAGCATTTTCACGTTCGCAAAAATAACCGGCGTACACAATTCGAGCATTCGTGCATCTTCGAATGTTTTGAGTACGACTTCGCTTCCAATACCGTTTAAATCTCCAATTGAAATTCCGACGATAATATTTTCTGCTTTTTTCATGTTATTTATTGCTAATTTTGAAGGGCAAATTTAGTAAAATAAAACCACAAATGTTTACAGGAATTATAGAATCGCTCGGCATTGTCCGTGAATTAAAAAAAGACGGCGACAATCTTCATATCACCATTACTTCCTCAATAACAAACGAATTGAAAATTGACCAAAGCGTTGCTCACAACGGCGTTTGCCTTACTGTTGTCGGAATTCGGGAGAATGATTACACGGTTACGGCAATTCGCGAAACCCTCGATAAAACAAATCTCAGCGACTGGAAAACCGGCGACAGCATTAACCTTGAACGTGCCATGAAACTCGGCGACCGTTTAGACGGGCATATTGTGCAGGGACACGTTGACCAAACCGGAATTTGCACAAGCATCGAAAACGCAAACGGAAGCTGGTATTTTACTTTCGAATATGACCAGAGCCTGAATAACATTACCATCGAAAAAGGCTCCATTACCTTAAACGGCGTGAGCCTGACCGTTGTGAATTCAAAGAAAAACGAGTTCAGCGTTGCTATTATCCCTTATACATATGAGCATACGAATTTCCGGGAATTTAAAACCGGGACTAAAATAAATCTCGAATTTGATGTAATTGGAAAATATGTTTCCAGATTGTATTCCTTCAAAAGTTAAATTTTTGGATTACGGAATTTCAGGAAATTATTTCCGTTTATATTTGATATAAATTTTTAAATATGAAAAAACTGATTTTCTGTTTATCGCTGTTATTTTCTGTTTTTTGCGTTTCCCAAAATTCTATTTTCGACCGCAGGCATGAAGTTAAAGCCGGCTCGATAAAACTTCTTGCCGGGCCAATCCTGGAAGGAACGTACGAGTATATCAACAACCGGGACTTCACTTACGGAATTTCTGTTTTAGGAAATCTGGACAACCGCAATAATTATTACGAGGATTTTTCGGTTACGCCATTTGCCCGGTTTTATTTTCAGGAAACAAAGGAATTTGGTGCGAACGGACTTTTTGTAGAAGGTTTTGCAAAATACAGTTCGGGCTATTATGATTATGACAGCTACGATACTGACCGGAAATATTCTGCTACAGCTTTAGGGATTTCTGTCGGAAAAAAATGGATCAACCGCACCGGCTTTGTTTTTGAAATCCTTGTCGGGGCCGGACGCACAATCGGAAACGCTGATATAAAACCCGATTTTATATTTCGTGGAGATTTAAATCTTGGCTATCGGTTCTAATCCGATTTCATATAAAACACTAGCCTTTCCAATCCGAAAGGCTTTTTTGTTAAAAGCAAACCGGATCGAAACTGGTTGGTAAACACCGCAATCGTTTTCTCAAATATTTACTTTTACATTCATCAAAAGATTTTATTATGAGAATCCGCACTTTACTTTCGGTTATTTTTTTATTCCAATCGGCGCTTTTTTTGGCACAGCAATCAAAACGTGAAAAAATCGATTTTGATTTTGGATGGAAGTTTCATTTTGGACATGCAGCCAACGCAGAAAAAGATTTCAATTACAGCATTGCGACCGCTTTTTCAAAATCGGGAAACGCGGTTAAAACCGCAATCGATCCGAAATTTGTCGATACAACATGGACGAACATAAATCTTCCGCACGACTGGGCGGTTGAGCTTCCTTTTACAAATGTTGATAATTTTGATGTGCAGTCACATGGGTACAAACCCGTTGGAGGATTATTCCCCGAAACAAGCATCGGCTGGTATAGAAAGCACTTTACAGTAGCAAAACCAAATCCGGGCGAACGCTTTGAACTGCAATTTGACGGGATTTTCCGTGATGCCGAAGTCTGGATAAACGGATTTTATCTCGGAAATAACAAAAGTGGCTACCTGGGCGTGAATTACGACATAACCGATTTCCTGAATTTTGACAAGGACAATGTGGTTGTCGTTCGTGTAGATGCGACTCAATATGAAGGCTGGTTTTATGAAGGCGCAGGAATTTACAGGCATGTTTGGCTGAACAAATTTCAAAACCTGCATATTATAAACGACGGGATTTTTGCCCATGCAAAAGTGAACAAAAACAATGCGATCGTGACAGTTGAAACCGATGTTTTAAATCTGAATTTTTCTGATAAAAACTACAGCATCACATCCTATCTCAAAGACCGGAACGGTAAAACCGTAGCAGTTTCAAAAACCGAAACGGTAACTATAAAAGTCAATGAAACGAAAACTTCCAAACAATCGTTTTCAGTCAGTAATCCAATTTTATGGTCGCTTGAAAACCCATATTTGTACCGTATTGTCGTAGAGATCAAATCGGGAAACACGATAATCGATTCCAAAACCGAAAAATTCGGAATCCGTACCATCGAAGTCAAAAAAAATGGTGTTTTCCTAAACAACAAATATATTAAGATCAAAGGAACAAATAATCATCAGGATCACGCCGGCATTGGAAGCGCCCTTCCTGATTATATGCAATATTACCGTATTAACCTGCTCAAAAACATGGGCTCAAATACCTATCGGGCAAGCCACAACGCGCCAACGCCCGAATTGCTTGAAGCCTGCGACAGCCTCGGAATGCTTGTTATGAACGAACAACGTTTGCTTAACAGCGGCGCTGAATACATGAATCAGATGGAACGCCTTATCAAGCGCGACCGTAACCATCCGTCTATATTTATGTGGAGTATCGGAAATGAGGAAGGAATAATCCAAACCACTGAAATCGGCAAACGCATCGCATTGACATTGTTGGCAAAGCAACGGGAACTTGATCCTACAAGGACAAGTACTTATGCTGCCGATGTTCCAAATGTTTTTGAAGGCGTAAATGAAGTGATTCCGGTTCGCGGATTTAATTACAGGGAATTTAGTGTTGCAGATTATCATCGTGACCATCCGAACCAACCGCTGATTGGAACGGAAATGGGAAGCACGGTTACCACACGCGGAATCTACGAAAAAGATGAAAAAAGAGCATACGTTCCCGATCAGGACATTACCGCGCCTTGGTGGGCAAGCAGAGCCGAAGATTGGTGGAAACTTTGTGCTGAAAATGATTATTGGCTCGGTGGTTTCATCTGGACCGGATTTGACTATCGTGGCGAACCGACGCCATACAAATGGCCCAACATCAGCTCTCATTTTGGGGTTATGGATGTTTGCGGTTTCCCGAAAAATATTTATTACTATTATCAAAGTTGGTGGACAGATAAAGACGTTTTGCACATTTCCCCACACTGGAACTGGAAAGAAAAACAGAAATGGGGGCAACCGGGCGAACCTGTTGAAGTCTGGGTAAATACGAATGCGGATAATGTAGAATTATTCCTAAACGGAAAAAGCCTGGGCAAAAAGGACATGCCGCGCAACAGCCATTTAAAATGGATAGTAAATTATGAACCCGGAAAACTGGAAGCCGTTGCATACAAGAAAGGCAAAAAGCTGACATCAAGCATAGAAACCACAGGAACGCCTGTTGAAGTTGTAATGACACCATACAAAACCACAATGCTGGCCGACGGAAAAGACGTCACGGTTGTAAATATAAGCGTCGTTGACAGCGAGGGCCGCGAAGTGCCAAATGCCGACAATATGATCCGGTTTTCCTTATCCGGAAACGGAAAAATAATAGGTGTCGGAAATGGTGATCCAAGCAGCCATGAACCCGATAAATGTGCCGACGGAACCTGGCAGCGTTCTTTATTCAATGGAAAATGCCAGGTAATCGTACAATCTGGGACAACACCCGACATGATCCATTTTGAAGCTGCGGCCGCAGGATTGTTTCCGGGTTCAACCGACATCATAACTGTAGATCCCAAAAAAGACGCAATTGTGACTTTCGATAAAACTTACGAATTAAAAGGAGAATCTGCCAAACCGCGACCAATAGAAAAAATGCTTGGCGCCGACATTTCTTTTTTACCTGAACTTGAAGCCCGCGGAATAAAATTTTCGGATAAGGGAATTGAAAAAGATGCGATCCAAATCCTGAAAGACCACGGATTGAATTATGTCAGATTACGCATTTTTAACGATCCAGCCAATGAAAAAGGATATTCGCCCGGAAAAGGTTTTTGTGACCTTGAGCATACGAAACAAATGGCAAAACGCGTAAAAGCTGCCGGAATGAAGTTGCTGCTTGATTTTCATTACAGCGACACTTGGGCCGATCCCGGAAAGCAATACAAGCCAAAAGCATGGGAGAATTTGTCTTTTACCGAATTGAAAAAAGCACTTTACGATTATACCGTTAAAGTAATGCAGGAACTTAAAAATCAAGGCACAACGCCCGACATGGTTCAGGTTGGAAATGAAATAAACCACGGAATCGTTTGGCCTGACGGAAATGTAAACAATCCCGACGGAATGGCACAATTATACAATGCCGGAACCGCTGCGGTAAAATCGGTTGATCCAAAAGTCCCGATCATGCTACATGTTGCTTTGGGCGGACAAAATTCTGAAACTGTAAATTTTGTCGACGGCATGATTTCAAGGCGTGCGCATTTTGATGTAATCGGCTTGTCCTATTATCCTAAATGGCATGGAACACTTGACGATCTGCGCGACAATATGAACGATCTGGTTCGTCGTTATAACAAAGACCTGATTGTTGTAGAATATTCTCAATTAAAGAATGAAGTCAACAAAATTGCATTTGAAGCCGACAACGGAAAAGGAAAAGGAACCTGTATCTGGGAGCCGCTCAGCACTTGGGAAAAGTTTTTTGACAGGGATGGGAAATCGAATGAGCTGATTTTGGTTTATGATGAAATTTCCAAACAGTTTTTAGGAAAATAACACAAAGAGAAAGGCGCTGAATAATTAAATTCAGCGCCTTTTTTATTTTAACATTGTCTTAAATATATGTGACTGCGGAAGCTTAAAGTTCTCTGAACCGCCTTTAGCGCTTTGCAAATAAGTATATTTTGTCTACATTATTTTAGAGCAACATCTAATTTTATGAAATATGCGGTTTTTCCGTAATTAAAGAATATAATTTTTCGTAGGGACGAATTCGCCCCTTCCCTGAAGGCAAAATACAATTTTTCCACTATAGCATTTTACGGAAAAACCACATTTTTTTAGTTATCCATAGAAATTCATCTACATATTACTTTTTAGGACAATACTTTTGTTTTAAGGTAAAACTATCCTTTGGTTTTCAAAAGCCAGTTTTTCATTGAAACTTCTTTTTCGATAATATTTTTCAATTCCGAAATTTTCACTCGGTCCTGCTTCATCGTATCACGGTGGCGGATTGTTACCGTTTGATCTTCCAGCGTCTGGTGGTCAACAGTAATGCAAAACGGCGTTCCAAGCGCATCCTGTCTTCTGTATCGGCGGCCAACAGCGTCTTTTTCATCATAAGCCATGTTGAAATCCCATTTCAGGTCTTCGATGATGCTTCGGGCAACTTCGGGCAAACCGTCTTTTTTGACCAACGGCAAAACCGCAGCTTTTGTCGGTGCCAAAACCGATGGCAATTGCAAAACGGTTCTTGTGCTTCCGTCTTCCAGAGTTTCTTCTTTTAAAGAATTGGAGAAAACCGCAAGGAACATACGATCCAATCCTACTGAAGTTTCCACAACATAAGGCGTGTAGTTTTTATTTTCTTCTGTATCAAAATACTGCATTTTCTTACCCGAATATTCTTCGTGCGCTTTAAGGTCGAAATCGGTTCTTGAATGAATTCCTTCGAGTTCTTTAAACCCGAACGGGAAATTGAACTCAATATCCGCGGCAGCGTTAGCATAATGCGCTAGTTTTTCATGATCGTGGAAACGGTAATTCTGTTTTCCAAGCCCAAGTGACAAATGCCAGTTCAAACGCGTCGTTTTCCAGTATTCGTACCATTTCATTTCCTCGCCTGGCTTAACGAAAAACTGCATTTCCATTTGCTCGAATTCACGCATACGGAAGATGAACTGCCTCGCAACGATTTCATTACGGAATGCTTTTCCGGTTTGGGCAATTCCGAACGGGATTTTCATTCTTCCCGATTTCTGGACGTTCAAAAAGTTTACGAAAATTCCCTGTGCGGTTTCAGGGCGAAGGTATAAATCCATCGCGTTTTCTGCGGAAGCGCCAAGTTTTGTACCAAACATCAGGTTAAATTGCTTTACATCGGTCCAGTTTCTTGAACCGGTTTCAGGATCGGCAATTTCGAGTTCTTCGATAAGCGCTTTTACATCTTCCAAATCTCCTGAACCAAGGGAACGCCCCATTCTTTCAAGGATTTCACGGTTTTTTGAAAGGTATTCCATCACGCGCGGATTCGTGGTCGTATATTGTTCGCGGTCGAAAGATTCGCCAAAACGGACGGCGGCTTTTTCGATTTCCTTTTCGGCTTTTTGTAATATTTTTTCAGCGTGATCCTCGATTAGTACATCGGCTCGGTATCTTTTTTTGGAATCTTTGTTGTCAATCAACGGATCGTTAAATGCGTCAACGTGCCCGGAAGCTTTCCATGTCGTCGGATGCATTAAAATCGCAGCATCAAGCCCAACAATGTTTTCATGCATTTGCACCATCGATTTCCACCAGTATTCACGGATGTTTTTCTTTAATTCAACTCCATTTTGCGCATAGTCGTAAACCGC
>CAZSDN010000051.1:0-1921 GCA_964605595.1 uncultured Flavobacterium sp.
ATGACAGGGGTTATCATCATGTTAGGTATTGTCACCCCGAGCGCAGTCGAGGGGCTACTATATCTAAGAACGTTTTATTAATCCCCGGCAGTTTCTGCCGGGAATCATTATTTAATCCTTTTTACCTCCTTTAGAACGCATTCTTTTTACAATCAATGATATGTTATATTCGTCTTCCGTGGCTTTGCCTTTAAAAACCTTCTTACCTACATCGGCAATCTTAGCTATATAATCATACAGTTCGCCATAGGCTTCCCGACTTGTTTCGGTTATGCCTTTACCGGTATTCATGTGCTGGTTTTGCAGACTGTTCTTATTGGCAAGGCTAACTTTGTGCGTGGCTAACGTTTCCTCAAAACCGGGCGCCATACCTTCTTCAATGAGTGCAGGTTTGTTTGCTCTGATAACCTATATTACCGATTCTATTTTTGCTACCGTTCCCTCAATGTTGTAGCGGGCAATGTCTCTTTTAAGGCTGCTGACTAACGATACATCAATCCCGGCTTCGTTAAAGTAATCACGTAGGAATATCATTTCCTTACCTAATTGATCGGCTTCATCATAAAGGCTTTTTGTAATACTTTTTTGCTCAGCCGTGATAACATCTTTTGTTTCAAGGCTTTTGACCTGTTCGAGCTTTGTTTTAAATGAAGTCAAGTAAGTGACATTCATTTTCGGATAACGTTCTGCAATTAGCGGCTGGTCGCGTGTAAAGCTGGTTTGAATAAAATCCCCGAGCGCTGTGTACTCCTCTTTTCTAATACTCATAATAGTTGTATTTAAAGTTAAGTATCTGCAATTCGTTTGCAGATATATTATCACAGACAATTACACTGGGGTTCAACTGCCAAACTATGTACTACTTTATTTTATTCTTCTAGGCTTTATTAAAAATTTATATGTTCTGAATGCCAATTTATGCATTCTTAAGCATTGTTCAACACTCCCGAAAGGCTTTTACTTGTTTCCGAAAAGCTCTTTATCGTTTCCAAAGCACTATTTATCATCTCTAAAGCATTATTCAGCGTTCCCGATAGGTTCTTTTATCATTTCCTGAAGCGTTGTTTTACATCCCTGCCATTGTAGATAGTGTCTATATTTACTCAGTTCCTTTTTATGTTAAATTTATGAGTCCTAAATTTAGTAAAAAATCCATAAAACCCTAACTTGCAGTAAAATTTAAATAAATGACAACGAATCCGAAAAAACCTGCCGCATCTTTAAAAATTCCTAAGATAATCATCATAACCGGTAAGTTTTTAGCTGCAATTTCGCCTAAGCTGATTACGATTTACGCGGCGAGGCTTTTCACAACTCCTATAAAACACAAGCTTCCTAAACGCGAACTTGAAATGGACGCGAAAAGCAAGCAGGAAAAAATATTTATCCAATCCATAAATAAGGAAGTTGTCGTTTATCAGATTGGTGAAAATCTGCCAAAAGTATTATTAGTCCACGGTTGGTCCGGGCGTGGAACGCAATTGGTAAGAATTGCTGATGAATTGCTAAAAAAAGGCTATTCGGTGATTAGTTTTGATGCGCCGGCACATGGAAAATCTCCCGGAAAAACTACGCTGATGCCTGAATTCATTGCAACAATCCTTCAGCTGGAAAAATCACACGGGCCGTTTGAAGCGGCAATCGGGCATTCGTTAGGAGGGATGTCGCTACTGAATTCAATGCGGCGCGGACTGAAGTTAAATCGTTTAGCTACCATTGGAAGCGGCGACATAATTCAGGACATTATGGATGATTTTATTTCCAAGCTTGAATTGGAAAAAAAGATCAGCAATAAAATGCGAATCCATTTCGAAAAAAAACATGGAGAAACCATGCACAATTTTTCTGCTTACCTGTCTGCAAAAGAAATCGAGATCCCTGTTTTAGTCATACATGATAACGACGATGATGAAGTCCCGGT
>CAZSDN010000051.1:1931-2281 GCA_964605595.1 uncultured Flavobacterium sp.
AGTGCGGCATCCACATCCATAAGCATCTCAAAAACGGGGAACTCATGATTACCAAAGGACTTGGGCATCGCAAGATTTTGGGAGACAAAAGTGTGATTGATAAAATTGTTGATTTTGTTCAAAAATAAAATTACAGAAGATGAAAAAATTAGTACTTCTTTTTATTGCCCTTTCCTTGCTTGTATCTTGCCAGGGCCAGGAAAAGCAAAAAACACATACAAAATCTGAAGCGAAAAGAGAAAAACTTCAATTTAAGATTATAAAAACCGATGCTGAATGGAAAAAACAGCTTACACCCGAACAATACGAAGTTTTACGAAATAAAGGAACTGAACGTGCTTTTACTGGAG
>CAZSDN010000051.1:2291-18550 GCA_964605595.1 uncultured Flavobacterium sp.
TTACTGGAGAATACGTCAATAATTTTGAGAAAGGAAAATATGCCTGCGCAGCCTGCGGGAACGTGCTCTTTGATTCGGATGCAAAGTTTCGTTCAGATTGCGGATGGCCTTCATTTGACAAAGCAATAAAAGGCGCGGTAATTTATCAGAACGATGTTTCTTTCGGAATGACGCGCACCGAGGTTCTGTGTGCGAATTGCGGTAGCCATCTGGGCCATGTTTTTGATGACGGCCCAAGTGAAACCACAGGAAAACGTTTTTGTACAAACTCGGTCTCAGTTCGGTTTATCACCGAAAAATAGTTTGAAAACCTAATACTTAAAAGCTATGAAATATCCAATTGAAAAAACCGAAAGCCAATGGAAAGAAGAATTGGGTTTGGAGCGTTATTCTATTCTCCGCCAAAAGGGAACTGAATTTCCGCATTCAGGGAAATACAACCTGCATTTTGAAAAAGGAACTTATTGCTGTGGCGCATGCGGCGAGCCTTTGTTTGCAAGTGACTCAAAATTCAATGCACATTGCGGCTGGCCATCTTTTGACGAATCCCTTCCGGGAAAAGTTGAATACATTTCTGATAAATCACACGGAATGATCCGTACTGAAATTGTGTGTGCCAATTGCGGAAGCCATATCGGCCATGTTTTTGACGACGGCCCGACAGAGACTGGGCAACGTTATTGTGTTAATTCGCTATCTGTTGATTTTAAAAAATAAGTATTGTCCTAAAGTAGTGTGCAATGAATTTCTATTGAGAATTAAAAAATGTGGTTTTTCCGTAAAATGCTATAGCGCAAAAATTGTATTTTACCTTCTAGGGAAGGGGCGAATTCGTCCCTACGAAAAAATTATATTCTTCGATTACGGAAAAACCGCATATTTCATAAAATTAAATGGTGCTCAAAACAATATAGCAAATACACTTATTACAAAACACTAAAGGCGGTTTAGAGAATTTTAGCTTTTAGGATTACACATTGTTTTAGGACAATGCTTAAAATAAAAGGTTGACCTAAAATAATGTGTAAAATGAATTGCTTTCAAAAATTGAGAAAAACTATGGTTTTTCCGTAGAAAAGTGTTTGGAAAAATAGTATCTTGCCTTCAGGGAAGGGGAAAATCATAATCCCTACAAAACAATCCGCTATTCTTGATACGGCAAATCCGTAGATTTTGTTAATACTTAATTGTAGTTTAGATTTAATGAGAGAATACACACTATTTTAGTACAACGCTTAAAATAAAAAACCATTAAGGGATTTAGCAGATCATGCTTTATCTCTTAATGGTTTAATTTTAAAATTAAATCGTAAAATTCAATCCTAAAACAATATTCCGTCCCATATTCGGAATTCCATCGGTTTTCAAACGTGAAAGGTGCGCCGTATATTTCTTGTCGAAAATATTATTTGCGTTGAGATTCAGATTGAAAACCTTTTCTCTAAAAACCTTAATTTTCCCTCCAAAACCAAGATTAAATAAAGTATAACCACCGCTCCGGGTTTCAAATCCGTTTACATTCTTCTGGTCAAAAGTACTCGAAACATTGAGTGTTGCAAAGCCTTCCGAAAGCCAGTTTTTAATCGAAAACTCAGTGCGAATTGTGTTATTCCAGTTGTTTGCCGGAATCAATGGTAAATAATCGCCGTTTTGTTTTTCTCCGGTTACGGTTTCGAAACTCGTTTCAAAATGCAGCCAATCCAAAGGATGTGGATGAAAATGCAAACCAATTTCACCACCATACAATTTCGCATCATCCTGAACATATGCAAAAACAGCATTGCCGTCAATCGTTTCACCGGTTGGAGAAGTGAAAATATAATTCTTCACTTGATTGTAAAATCCGTTGGCAAAAAATTCAAAATGGCTGTTTTTATATTCGATGTTCAAATCGGTTTGGAAATTTTGTTCGGTTTCCAGATTCACATTTCCAATTTCATAACGGTTGGTTCCTTCATGAACGCCGTTTGAAGTCAGTTCTGCCAAGTTTGGAGCACGAAAACCAGAAGCCAGATTTAAACGCAAAGTCAGGTTTGTGCCCAAATTTGTTTTGTAACCCAAAGACGCATTAAAACTGTCGAATGATTTATCCAACGCTTCAAACGAGCCTTCCTCACCTGCGATTCCGTGGGATTTTCCCGAAAGGTTCCGGTTGTCATAACGCAATCCGGCTTGTATGACATTCGATTTCCATTGGTAATGCGTCGTTCCGAAAAGCCCAAAATCATTAGTTTGCGCATCAGGGATCAGGAATTCTTCTCCGGCATTTTTATTGGTTTGATGCATTCCCTGGATTCCGAAAATCGTTTCAAAATCCCCTAATTTTGGCAAATGATACTTTAAATCATAATTCAATGTATTGAGTTTCATATACAATGCCGGATCGGTCGTGTCTTCAAATTCTTTACGATGATTGGAAATATAACCAATGTTCGCATCAAGAGACGAATTGCCAAAAAAGAAGCTGTTGTTTAAACTCAGCAAATGATTGTTAATGCCTTGGCGCGGGAATTCGGTGTTTTTACTCGAAGTTTGCTCGGCGATTCCTTCTTCGGGGATTCCCAAATCGAGATTGTTGTAATTGTATCTGAAAACGGTCGAGAAATTCGCATTACTGTAACCAATACCGGTTTTTAGGTCAATTTCGTTATAACGTGTATTGGTTACTTTGTCTCCATCGGCAACTTTATAATCAGAATGCGTATTGTAGCTTCCGCGCGCAAGGAATTTCCAGTTTTCGGTTGAACCTTTAAGTCCTAAAGACGAATTGCTTCCTAACGTATTCGAGAAAAATTTCTGGCTGAAATCGGTTTTGAATGTATTGGCCGCGGCGAATTTCTCAGGATTAAAATACAAAACGCCGCCCAAAGCATCTGAGCCATAAAGTAAAGAAGCCGGGCCTTTGATGACTTCGACATTTTCTACGCCTGAATCGTTGAGTCCGAGTCCGTGTTCGTCGCCAAATTGCTGGTTTTCTATACGAACGCCTTGTGAATATACCAAAACACGGTTGCCGCTCAAGCCGCGGATTACAGGTTTTCCAATTGATGTTCCTGTTGAAACCTGTGAAACTCCGGGAATTGTTGCTAAACCTTCAATTAAAGTCGAGGTTCCTTTTTGCTGCAACGATTTGATATTTTCGCGTTCGACTTTCATTACGTTCTGCGATTGTAATTTGCTGAAAGCTGTTGAAACGATAATTTCATCCATTTCGAAAACTGATTGTTCCAGTGTAATATTTAGAGTTGTCTCTTTTTCAGAAACAGCGATAACTTTATTTTGAACGATGTAGCCCACAAACGAAAAGGTAATCTTTACATTACCGTTGGGAACATTGTTCAGTGAATAATTCCCGGCGTCGTCAGTGATGGTGCTTTTGTGTAAATCGGGTGCATAGATTGAAACGCCTTTTAAAGGCTGGTTTCCAGGTTTTACAATCGTACCCGAGATTTTATTCTGCGCATGCAGCATGGCAGAAAAGCCCAGTAATAGGGCAATAATAATTTTTTTCATGGAAATGATTTATTGTTAAATGAGATTTGCCTCCCGAATCCCGGAAGGAATAAAACCGTTAAACAATAAAACAGGGCGGGCCGCGCAGCAAACAAATGCTGCCTGAAAAACGTATCGGTGTTTCGGCCGAAGTACAGAAATAAGGAATTTCTTTATGAGAAGCGAAGCTTTGGAACGAAAAAATTTCGGGAGTAACAAAATTGCTGAAGTTGAATTCGCATACAAAGCAATGCTCCGCGCCATGATGCTGATGTGTAATCTCGGCTTTTGAATGATGTTCGTGAAGGCAATGTTTTTCAGAAAGCTGTTTTGCTAAATGTTCATACGAGTGAAATGACTGGAACAGCATTGCAAACAATACCGATACAGAAAGTATGAAGTTGATTATGGCAATTTTTCTCTTCATCAAGGCAAAGTAACGATACCAAAATCGAAATCCGCCGAACTTTAACAAATTTTAAAGCCTGGCGGATTCTGTATTGATTCCTGGAAGTTTTATACCAAATTATTCTTTGCCAGATATTCAGCGATCTGAACCGTATTTGTAGCAGCGCCTTTTCTTAAATTATCGGCAACGATCCACATGTTTAAAGTATTGGGCTGGCTTTCATCACGACGAATCCTTCCAACAAAAACATCGTCTTTACCATGTGCATACAATGGCATCGGATACGTATAAGTATCGGTATTGTCCTGAACGGTAATGCCATCGGTATCATGTAAAATCGAACGAATGTCGTTTACGCCGAAATCGTTGTTAAACTCAACATTTACCGCTTCGCTATGTCCGCCAACGATTGGCACACGAACTGCAGTTGCTGTTACATTAATGCTGTCGTCACCAATGATTTTCTTGGTTTCACGAACGAGTTTCATTTCTTCTTTGGTGTAATCGTTTTCTTCAAAAAGGTCGCATTGCGGAATCGCATTTCTGTGGATCGGATATTTGTAAGCCATTTCGCCTTTAACGCCCGCATATTCATTTTCCAATTGCTGAACGGCTTTTACGCCGGTTCCGGTGATGGACTGATATGTCGAAACAACAACACGTTTTACGCCGTATTTTTTATGCAATGGATTCAAAACCAAAACCATTTGTATAGTTGAGCAATTCGGGTTTGCGATGATTTTATCTTCTTTGGTCAAAAGATGCGCATTAATTTCAGGAACGACCAATTTCTTCGTCGGATCCATTCTCCATGCGGATGAATTATCGATTACGGTTGTTCCGGCTTCGGCAAATTTTGGAGCCCATTCTTTCGACGTTTCGCCTCCGGCAGAAAACAATGCAATGTCTGCTTTCCTATCAACCGCCGTTTGCAACCCGACAACTTTATATTTTTTTCCTTTGAATTCAATTTCTTTTCCGACAGATTTTTCGGAAGCCACGGGAATCAATTCGGTAACAGGGAAATTACGTTCGGCCAAAACCTGAAGCATCACTTCGCCAACCATTCCGGTAGCGCCAACAACAGCAATTTTCATATGTAAATTATTTGATGGTTTTTTGAAGTACAAAAGTAGGAGTAAACGGTTTACGAATTACAAATTACAGCCGGATTATTTTAAGCAATGTCCTAAAATGACGTGTTGTTCAAAAATTTAGAAAAAAGGCGGTTTTTCCATAAAATCGTGTCACGCGGAAATGGTATCTTAACTTCAGGGAAGGGGAGAGATTTGTCCCTTACAAAATTGATTTTTATGTGTGATACGGAAATCCCACACAATTTGTTAAGTAAGTAATTATTGCGGTGTCAGCTAGCATCATATGTGCTATGCTATAAAAGAAGAACCGCCCAAGGTGCGGGCGGTTTAAGTTAAAATATGTAGTGTAACGGAACTGCTAAGGACGGTTTTTCAATGCATCGCGGATTTCCATCAACAATTTTTCCTGGTTTGATGGTGCCGGTGGAGCGGCCGGAGCTACGGCTTCTTTTTTACGGGAAGCATTAATGGCCTTTACGATCATGAATAATACAAAAGCAACGATAATAAACGAAATCACATTTGACAGGAAATTACCATATTTCACAGCTGTTCCCGGGATAGTCAATTCCGCAAGATTTTGAATATTTGCCGCTTTCAAAGCCGGTGTCAGTAATAAAGGCGTGATTATATCATCAACAAGCGATTTCACAATGTTGTTAAATGCGGCTCCAATGATTACACCAATCGCAAGATCCATTACATTTCCTTTTAACGCAAAATCTTTAAACTCTTTAAGTATTGCCATAATTTTTGGTTTTTAGGTTTGTGTTATAAATTTAGGAAAAAATCTTTAGTTGCTGAAATCGGATGATGATTTCGTTGCTTGTATCCAAAACAAGAGTCGGTTTATATAGTAAATAATCCGCTATTCTCTATAAAAAACCCGTTTCACACGCTGTGAAATGCTCGTCAGGATTTCATAAGGAATCGTTTGGATTTTCCCGGCCATGTAATTTACGGAAGGATTTTCCCCGAAAATAATAACAGAATCACTTTCATTGCACGAAATTTCAGAAACGTCGGCCATCAGCATGTCCATACAAACCGAACCAACGATTGGCGCTTTCTGCGAATTGATATTTACAAAACCGACCTGATTGCCCCAAAGGCGCGATATCCCGTCGGCGTAACCAATCGGGATTGTTGCGATTTTCATAGGTTTTCCGGCAACAAAACGCCGTCCGTAACCCACGCTGTCGCCGGCTGGAATTATTCGGATTTGTGAAATAATGGATTTGAGCGTTCCGACATTTTCAAGCTGTTTTTGCTCTTCGGCATCGTTAGAAACTCCATAAAGCCCGATGCCCAAACGAACCATATCGTATTGTGCTTCCGGAAAGTTCGAAATTCCCGATGTATTCAAAATATGTCGAATCGGATTTATATTTAATTCGGACATTATTTTTGACGACAGTTTTTCATAAAGTGCAATCTGTGAAACCGCAAATTCTTTATGGCGTAAATCGTCGCTGGTCGCCATATGCGATAAAATGCTTTTTACCTTAACCGATTTATTTTCTTTCAAAACCGAAATCAATTCGCCAATATTATTTTCCTCAAAACCCAAACGGTGCATGCCCGTGTCGATTTTGATATGGATTGGATAATCCTTTATTTTTCGCTGTTTCGTAATTTGGAGAAATGCATTCAAGCCTTTCAAACTATAAATTTCAGGCTCGAGATTGTGTTGGATGATCGCCTGGAAACTGGTCGTTTCAGGATTCAAAACCATAATCGGCAATTTGATTCCGGCGCTTTTGAGCGAAATTCCTTCATCGGCGAAAGCCACGCCCAAATAATCAACTTTATGGTGTTCGAGCAATTTTGCGATCTCATAACCGCCATTTCCATAACCAAATGCTTTAACCATAACCATCATTTTGGTTTCGGGCTTGAGTTTCGATTTAAAGAAATTCAGGTTATGGCTGATTGCGTTGAGGTTGATTTCCAAAACGGTTTCATGTGTTTTTTCTTCTAAAAGCGACACGATTTTTTCGAAGTTGAATGTGCGCGCGCCTTTTATCAAAATGGTTTCATTGCCAAATTCAAGGGTGTCGAAAGAGGCGATAAAAGCGTCGGTATCTTTAAAAATAATACAGTTGGCGAATTTTTTTTTGAATGCCGAAATGGTTTCGCCAATGCCAATCACGCGATTAATTTTATTCGAAATAATGAGCTGGGAAACTTTAGAGTATAACTCGTCTGTCGCTAATCCGCTTTGGAAAATATCCGATAAGATGATGGTTTTTTTCTTGTATTGCTTTTGGCTTTCCAAGAAATCGAGCGCAATTTTTAGCGACTGGAAATCTGAACTGTAACTGTCGTCAATCAAAGTGGTATTGTTGATTCCGTTTTTGACTTTAAGCCGCATTTCCACCGGATAAAGCAATTCCATTCTATGCTCGATTGTTTTATGGTCGTAGCCAAAATGCAGCAAAACCATCAGGCACTGGATTGCGTTTTCAACCGAAGCGTCATCGAGAAACGGGATTTTTATCTCAAATGAAAAATCCCCAGACTTAATTGTAAGTGCGGTTTTATCCAACACGGTTTTTTTCGAAATGAAAACATCGGCGGTTTCGTCTTTGCAGCTCCACGAAAATGTTTTTATTTTTTGTCCGATGAATGCGTCAATCTTTTTATTCTTGTTGTAAATCAGGATTTCCGAATTTGCAAAAAGCTTTAGTTTCTCCTTGATTTTTTCTCCCAAATTCGAAAAACCTTCATCGTGGGCCGAACCGATATTTGTGAGCAAGCCAATCGTCGGGCGTATGATTGGCTCGAGTTGTGCCATTTCGTTTATCGTAGAAATTCCGGCTTCAAAAATCCCAAGATTGTGTTTTTCATTTATGGAAATCACCGATAGCGGAACGCCAACCTGCGAATTGTAGCTTTTAGGGCTTCGGATAATGTTATAATCAGGGCTTAAAAGGAAATTCAGCCATTCTTTTACAATCGTTTTCCCGTTGCTTCCCGTGATTCCGATTACTGGAAAACTGAATAAATTACGATAATAAGCGGCAAACTGCTGTAACGCCTGAAGCGTATTGTCAACCAAAAGGAAATTTGCCTTTCCTTCAAGTTTTTCGGGAATATGGTTTACGACAAAATTCGTAACGCCCGATTCAATAAGGTTTTCGATATAAAGATGCGCATCATAATTTGGCCCGACAAGCGCAAAAAACAACGTTCCCGAACTGTTTTGCAACGAACGGCTGTCAATAGAAATGGTATCAATTTCAGGATTAGCTAAACTGCCAGGCCATTTGGCATTCAGGATCGGGATTATATCTTGAATGAGAATACTCAAGGTTATTCTTCGGATTTAGAGGTTTTGACCACTTCAATGTCATGTGCCGAATTTGACCACATCGCATTAAAATAAGCAGCCCGGCTCAACGGTTCATATTCTTCGGTTTCGCCAAGCATTACGAGTTTGTCGCTGTCGGTTTTCCGAAAACTGTAGTTGGCAAGGTTTCCGGTACGGGTGCAAACCGCGTGGACTTTTGTAACATATTCGGCTGTTGCCATAAGCGCCGGCATTGGCCCGAAAGGATTTCCTTTAAAATCCATGTCAAGCCCGGCAACGATTACACGTATTCCCGAGTTTGCAAGGTCGTTGCAGATTTTTACGATTTCATCATCAAAAAATTGTGCTTCGTCAATTCCGACAACATCGCAGCCTTGCGCCAGAATGGAAATATTTGCCGCTGCCGGAACAGGCGTAGAGCGGATTTCGTTGCTGTCGTGCGATACCACCATTTCGTCATGGTAGCGCGTGTCTATTGCGGGTTTGAAGATTTCGACTTTCTGTTTGGCGAATTGCGCGCGTTTGAGGCGGCGGATGAGTTCCTCGGTTTTACCCGAAAACATCGAACCGCAGATCACTTCGATCCACCCAAATTGTTCTTTATGATTTACCGTATTTTCGAGAAACATTTCGTATTTTTCTGCTCGTAAAAATGAATAGTTTTTATTACTTTGTAACAGGAACAAACCGAAGTAAAAATTCTGCTGTTTTGTATCGAACCAAATGTAGAAAATTTTATTTTAAGGTTGCTTCTTCACAAGGTTAAATAAAAAATTAAAAAGGCCAAAACCAAAATCTATTTTCCCATGCAAAAAAAGCTCGAAGCCGAATTAATCAGTATCGCACACCGAATTCTGAAACTGAAAAACAAATCAGAACTCGATCAATTGTATCTTGAAACCGGGAAATTATATGAGAAACTCATGGTTTTGAGATTTCTTGAAACCCATTTTTCAGAAGCAAAACCAACCATTGGACATGCTGAAATTTCAGATAAACTGGCAGTAGTTTTTGATGAATCCGAAGCCGGAAATGTTCCGGGCGGCGTTGAAAAACCGGAAGAACAACCTCAAACCGAAATTCAGGAAGACGAAATAACTGAGGAAACGCCCGAAGAAGAAATTCCGGAAGTTGAAGAGCCACAGCCTGATGAAACAGAAGAACCGGAAAATGATAAAATTGAAGATCCGAAGAAAAGCCCTGAAACAAAGACCGAAGACGCTGCTGAACAAATAGATTCTGTTGAAGAAGAAGCCGAAGCCGTTGACGAAGAACACGAAATCCAGGAAACGGAAGAAACTGAAGAAGAAGTTTCAGGAGAGAATAAAGAAGAAGATTTCAAGCCGTCGTTCGAATTGTCTTTTGAAGGAAAAGAAGAAACCGAAGATAAAAATGCCCCAAAGCAAATCTCATTTGAAGATCTTTTAGGCGGGCATGATTATAACGATGATATTTTTGAAAGGGCTGGAGCGAAGAAAGAAGAAGTTGCAATTGAGCCGGAACCTGTAAGAGAAGAAATCAAGGAAGTGGCAAAGCCGGAAGTTCCGCAATACCAAAGTACTTCAATCGATAAATCGGAATACGAGAAGCCGTCAACTTCATTCAACGGAAAAACCATCAGTTTTGGGTTGAACGACAGGATCGGATTTGAAAAGCATCTTTTCGGCGGAAGCAGCGAAGACATGAACCGCGTTATTTCACAGCTGAATACGTTCAATTCGTTTCAGGAGGCGCAGGATTTTATTGATGATATGGTAAAACCCGATTACAATAATTGGGAAAACAAAGACGATTACGCATTGCGCTTTATGGAAGTCGTCGAGAAGAAATTCTCTTAAAATGGGAAAATTATTCATTGTTCCTACGCCAATCGGCAATCTCGAAGACATGACTTTTCGTGCCATCCGGGTTTTAAAGGAAGCCGATTTAATTCTCGCCGAAGACACGCGCACCAGCGGAAAACTACTGAAGCATTTCGAAATCTCGACGCACATGCACAGCCATCACATGCACAATGAGCACAAAACGGTTGATAATTTAATCTCACGCTTAAAAGCCGGTGAAACTATAGCGTTGATTTCCGATGCGGGAACACCTGCGATTTCCGATCCCGGATTTTTACTCACGCGTGCCTGCGTTGAAAACGGGATTGATGTAGAATGTTTGCCTGGCGCAACGGCTTTTGTCCCGGCATTGGTAAATTCCGGATTGCCAAACGACCGTTTTGTTTTTGAAGGTTTTTTACCTGAGAAAAAAGGAAGGCAAACCAGGTTTTTAACTTTGGCAGAAGAAGCAAGAACAATGATTTTTTATGTTTCTCCGCATAAATTGGTGAAAACATTAGCCGAATTCGCGCAGTATTTTGGAGCCGAACGCCAGCTTTGCGTTTCGCGGGAGCTTTCCAAATTGCATGAAGAAAACATACGCGGAACTGCTCTTGAAGTTCAAAAGCATTTTGAAGCAAAACCGCCGAAAGGTGAAATCGTGGTTGTGGTTGGCGGGAAAAGTAAATGAGACTGCTGCGCTGAGAGATCAAGATCGCTGCGCTGTAAGAGGCAAGACCACTTCGTTACAAGACAAAATCCTATCGAAGAATTATTAATAAACTCTTTCGGGTTGCAAATCTTTAAGTGAAATGATCTTGGTTCTTTGCTCTAGCAGCGCAGCGGTCTAGCAGTAAAACGGTCTTTTCTCTAATCAACTTCCAAATCCACAAACGCAAAACTTTTTCCGCTAAACAATCCCTTATCCGATAATTTCAAATCCGGGATCACCAATAATGCCATAAAAGAAAGCGTCATAAACGGAGCTTTCAAACCACTTCCGAGCGATTTTGCCATCGCGTCTATTTCTTCATATAATTTTCCGGTTTCGTAGCCGTTTTTATCGCTGATGATTCCGGCGACAGGAAGCGCGAGTGATTTTTGTTCGCTTCCATTAACTGCGCAGATTCCGCCTTTGTTGGCGATAATCAGGTTTACGGCTTTGCAGATTTCTTCGTCAGAAGTTCCAACTACAACAATATTATGGCAATCGTGCGCTACTGAGCTTGCAATAGCGCCGCTTTTTAATCCGAAGTTTTTGATAAACGCAATTGCTGGTTTTGCATCCTGATAACGGTTTACGACAGCCATTTTTAGCACGTCATTCTCCACATCGGAAACTATTTTTCCGTCTTTTAGTAAAGGCTTTTGATGGATTTCATTTGTGATCAATTGTCCTTCGAGTGCTTCAATTACCCTGATTTTTTCGGCTGAACTTTGAACTTCGAAATCTGTAATTGTTTTCGGATTCGTATTGAAATTATTCGGTGTTTCAAACGCCACGTCTTTTATAAACGATTTTCCGTTTTGCGCGACAAGTTCTCCGATTATATAGGTTTCCAATACTTTGAAATTCTTTAAATCTTCAACGATAATAAAATCGGCAGCATCATTTTCCTGTAATAATCCGACATTCATTCCGTAATGTTTCACCGGATTTATGCAGGCCGATTGCAGGATTTTGAAAACGTCGATTCCTTTTGCAACCGCGCGTGAACACAATGCATTGATATGGCTTACAATCAGGTCGTCAGGATGTTTATCATCCGAGCAGAACATCATGTCTTCATAATGATCCGGCAATAAATCGATCAGCGCTTCAAAGTTTTTCGCTGCGCTTCCTTCACGGATGATGACTTTCATTCCGAGTCCAAGTTTTTCCTTCGCTTCTTCATATGTAAAACACTCGTGATCAGTTGAAATTCCGGCCGAAATATATTTTTTCAGATCGTTTCCACGCAAACCCGGTGCATGTCCGTCAACTGGTTTATTGAAATGTTTTGCCCATTCGATTTTCTTCAGGACTTCTTTATCATCGAACAAAACTCCGGGATAATTCATCATTTCGGCCAAATAATAAATATCGGCCGACGAAAGTAATTCTTTAATATCGTCAGCATCTACAATTGCTCCGGCGGTTTCAAACGATGTTGCGGGAACGCATGACGGTGCGCCAAAATGGAATTTAAAAGGCACTTTTTTCCCGTTTTCAATCATAAAATAAACCCCGTCTTTTCCGAGGACATTCGCAATTTCATGCGGATCGGAAATCGTAGCGACAGTTCCGTGTGTTACGGCAAGCTTGGCAAACTCTGACGGAACAAGCATCGAGCTTTCAATATGGATGTGCGCGTCGATAAATCCGGGTAAAATGAATGTTTTTATGGTATGCTCCTTTTCGGAAATTGAAATTATTTTCCCGTTTTCAACAGAAATTTCGCCTGAAAAAATCCGGCGGTTTGGAATATCTACGATTTGTCCTTGGATGTTCATGTGGATTGTATTTGATCCAAAAGTAAACAGAAATTCATTACATTTGAAATCATTTATACACCATACAAATCAATTCTATGCGCTGGACACTCAAACCTTCACCCGAACCCGAAAAAGTTCGTTCGCTCGCCAAATCCTTAAATGTTGATGAATTTGTTGCCAAACTTCTGGTGCAACGCGGCATTGAAACATTTGAAGACGCACGGAAATTTTTCCGCCCAAGCCTGAACGATCTTTACGATCCGTATCTGATGAAAGATATGGATAAAGCGGTTTTGCGTATTGAAAAAGCAATTGAAAACAACGAAAACATCCTGGTTTTTGGGGATTATGATGTGGATGGAACGACTGCTGTTTCACTGGTTTCCTCGTACCTGAAAACTAGCTACCCGAATGTTGCGACCTACATTCCGGATCGCTATGATGAAGGTTACGGCGTTTCGTATAAAGGAATTGATTATGCCGATGATAATGGAATTTCGTTGATTATTGCATTGGATTGCGGAATCAAATCTGTTGAGCATGTCGCCTTCGCAAATGAAAAAAACATCGATTTTATTATATGCGACCATCATCGGCCGGGCGATATTATTCCGGATGCCGTTGCAGTTTTGGATCCCAAACAAGCCGATTGCAATTATCCGTATGATGAATTATGTGGTTGCGGAATTGGTTTTAAGTTGATTCAAGCATTAGGTGAAAAACGTGGTCAAACTGTTGCTGATTTGCTTCCGTACCTCGATTTGGTCGCAACGGCAATCGCCGCCGATATTGTTCCGATGACTGGCGAAAACCGGATTTTAGCTCATTTCGGATTGGAAGTAATAAATTCAAATCCGCGCCCGGGAATCAAAGCGCTTATCCATCAGATAAAAAAACAGAAACTCGATATTACCGATGTGGTTTTTATTATCGCGCCCAGGATAAATGCCGCCGGCCGCATCAAGCATGGCAACCATGCGGTTGAATTATTAACGGAATTTGATTTCGAACACGCGCAGCAATTCGCTTCCGAAATTGAAAAATACAACGCCGACCGCAAGGATCTCGATAAGCAAATTACCAAAGAAGCACTTCTCCAAATTGAAGAAAATCTGGAGCAGGAAAAATTCACAACCGTTGTTTTTAATGAAAACTGGCACAAAGGCGTGATCGGAATTGTTGCTTCAAGATTAATTGAAACGTATTATCGCCCGACATTGGTTTTTACTAAAAGCGGTGATAAATATGCGGCTTCGGCGCGATCTGTAAAGGATTTTGATATTTACAATGCGCTTGAAGCTTGCTCTGAGCATTTGGAACAATTTGGCGGCCACATGTATGCCGCCGGGATGACGATCAAAGAAGAAAATTACCAGAAGTTCAAGGAAGCTTTTGAAAAATGCGTGTGTGAAACCATTCATCCGGATTTGCTGATCTCTGAGATTTTGATTGATTCTGAAATAGAATTTTCTGAAATCAATCCGAAATTAATACGGATTTTAAAACAGTTTGAGCCTTTCGGGCCGCAGAATATGACGCCGGTTTTTATGGCTAAAAATGTTGCCGATTCCGGATACGGAAAAACAATTGGAGCCGAAAATGAGCATTTAAGATTATTTTTGAAACAGGAAAATTCGGAAGGAATTGCGGCAATAGGTTTCGGAATCGGAAAAAAAATGGATATTGTAAAAGAGCAAAATTCATTTGATGTTGCTTTCTGCATTGAAGAAAATGAATGGAACGGAAAAATTTCCACGCAATTGCGCTTAAAAGATCTGAGGTAAATTATGTATTTGGGCGTGACCACAAGGGTCGGGCTGTACGTTTCAATCTTTTCTTTGGCAAGAAAAGGATTTCCACTTCCATCCCTCACGCAGCCCTTGCATTTTAACAACTTATTATTTAGAATTAATATAAATAATCATATATTTGTTTCAAATTAAAGGAATGAAACAGATTGAGCGCATTTACAGCAACGATTTCGGGATCGCATTTTACTGGTCAACAGAAAAAAAATCACCATCTGAAAAAGTACAATTGGTATTTAAGGAAACCGGATTTTATTTTACAAGGTCTGAACTTCATGAGTTTGTGTGCTTGATTGATGACAGCGCCAAAAACAACACATGTTGCGCAGATTGCGGAAGAAAAAGCCAATGCGCGAAGTTTTTGCTCAAAACACCATGCCCGCAAATAGATTTGGCAGTTTCGACAACAGAATTGAGCGCGATAAAAGATTTGGTTGAAGGAACGTTGTTTAAGATAAAAACCGCAGAATATTGTTTTGGCGTTGGCCGTAATTAGTTTTTGTATTCCTTGATTTCAAATGTTTCACCGTCAAAAACACCATAAGTAAAATATCCGATCCAGTCACCCAGGTTTACATATTCTGAATTTTCGCCTACCTTAATTTTCATTGGCAAATGGCGATGCCCGAAAACAAGGTAATCATAATGTTTGGTTTCCAGTTTCCGTTTGGAATAGGCCACAAGCCATTCGTTTTCTTCGCCTAAAAATTTCACATCGGCATCGCCCGAAATCAGTTTGTTTTTTACGGAGAGATATTGTGCGAGTTTCATGCCCACATCGGGATGCAGCCAGCGGTATAGCCATTTTGAAAACGGATTTGTAAACACTTTTTTCATTCTTTTATAACCTTTATCGCCTGGGCCTTTTCCGTCGCCGTGGCCAATCAGGAATTGTTTTCCGTTGAATTCAAACTCTTTGTTATCGTGATAAACAGGAATGTCGAGTTCTTTTTCAAAATAATCGTTCATCCATAAATCATGGTTTCCAACAAAAAAATAGATTGGAATGCCGCTGTCGCGAAGTTCGGCAAGTTTGCCTAAAACCCTTATAAATCCTTTTGGGACAACTGTTTTATATTCAAACCAGAAATCAAAAAGATCTCCAAGTAAAAAAATTGCTTCTGCATCGTGTTTTATTTCGTTGAGCCAATTGACGAATTTTTGTTCCCTCGGGAAACTCATTTCGGGAGTTGGTGCGCCAAAGTGCTGGTCGGATGCGAAATAGACTTTTTTGTGAGAGGTTAAATCCATTTAGTAAATATAAAGAATGTTGGCCAATTGTTTTTATTATAGATTATCAGTTATTTTAAATGTGTAATCTAAAACAGCTTGTATTTTTTGACTGGAAATTATCTTTCCGGGGCTGCCGTTGCTTGAATTGAATTCGGGCAATGCAAGGTTTAAATCTGTTGCCTTGTTTTTGTAATATTCTTCACGCGAGGGATGAAAAGGCGCAACGGCATTAAACACTTCTCCCCATTTTTCTTTTTCGATTATACGCTCAATTATCCGGATGCAATCTTCGCGATGGATCAGGTTTATGGCTGATTTCGGATTTTCGATATTTGTTTTTCCTGATAAGGAATATGCCGGATGCCTGTTTCCTCCAACCAAACCGCCAAAGCGTAAAACGGTAGTTTTAAAGTTCACGTTTTCCTGAAGAAGTTTTTCGGACTGTAATAATTGCTTTCCGGTTTCAGTTCCGGGATTTGGCTCTGTATCTTCAGAAACCTCAGAAAAAGTATCATTGTAAACCGAAATGGAACTTATGAAAAGAATTTTTCGCACTGAAGATTTTTCAATAAACGGGATAAGATTTTTAACCTTCAAAACAAAATTCTC
>CAZSDN010000052.1:0-18550 GCA_964605595.1 uncultured Flavobacterium sp.
AGTTACCTTGTAAAAGCCGCAATCGGTGAATCTATAGATAATGAAACTTTAGGCGGAGCGACCACGCATTGTGAAATTTCAGGCGTAACCGATTACAAAGCCAAAGATGATAAAGATGCTTTGGATAAAATAAAGAATATCGTTTCTAAAATTGGTGATTTTGAAAAAGCCGGTTTCAACCGTGAAAAGCCTTCAAAACCAAAACTTGACGAAAAAGACATCTACGGAATTCTGCCAAAAGCCAGAAACGAACAATACGACATGATGGAAATCATCAATCGGCTGGTTGATGATTCTGAATTTGAAGCCTATAAAGACGGCTACGGCCAAACGCTAATTACAGGCTATGCCAGGATTGACGGTTGGGCCGTGGGAATTGTCGCCAATCAACGGAAAGTCGTAAAATCCAAAAAAGGCGAAATGCAGTTTGGCGGCGTGATTTATTCTGATTCTGCCGATAAGGCAACTCGTTTTATTGCCAATTGCAACCAAAAGAAAATCCCGCTCGTTTTTCTTCAGGACGTAACCG
Source organism: uncultured Flavobacterium sp. (assembly GCA_964605595.1). Taxonomy (GTDB): domain Bacteria; phylum Bacteroidota; class Bacteroidia; order Flavobacteriales; family Flavobacteriaceae; genus Flavobacterium. Next base: position 530 of record CAZSDN010000052.1, read on the forward strand.
GATTTATGGTCGGATCAAAATCTGAACATGGCGGAATCATTAAAGACGGTGCAAAAATGGTAAACGCGGTTTCCAATTCTGTTGTTCCTAAATTTACCGTCGTGGTCGGAAATTCTTATGGCGCGGGAAATTATGCCATGTGCGGGAAAGCCTATGATCCGAGGCTGATTTTTGCATGGCCGAGTGCTGAACTTGCCGTTATGGGCGGAACCCAGGCTGCAAAAGTTTTGATGCAGATTGAAGCGTCTTCCCTAAAAGCGAAAGGCGAAATTGTTGATGAAGCCAAAGAAACCGAACTGTTTAATAAAATTAAAGCCAAATATGACGCGCAGGTTTCGCCTTATTATGCGGCTTCGCGGCTTTGGACAGACGCTGTAATCGATCCATTGGAAACAAGAACCTGGATTTCGATGGGAATTGAAGCAGCAAACCACGCTCCTATTGAAAAACAATTTAATTTAGGCGTAATTCAGGTTTAATCTTTACGTTTGCATTTCAGAATATAAATTTTACTTAAATGAAAAGATTTTTCCTTCTCATCGCTTTGGCGTTCCTGTTAATTCAATGCTCCGGAATTAAAAGCAACAATAAGCATGTCACAACTTTACAATCGGCAGATAAATTAAAGAAAGACGTCGATTTTGCACATAAAAAATTACAGCGCCTGCATCCGAACTTATATTGGTACATCAGCAAAAAAGATCTCGATTATAAATTCGACAGTTTAAAAACAACGATTACAAAGCCGATGACGAGTTATGAGTTTTACAAAAAAATCAGTCCGGTCATAGCTTCTGTCCGCCAGGGACACATGAATGTCGTTCCGGTTGTAAAAATGTTTACTAAAGAAGAAAACAAAATTATTGCAAGTAAAGGCGTCGGGCCATTTTCTCAATTTGAGTTTGATCTTTATAATGACAAAATGTATGTCACCAAAAATAAATCCTACGACAAATCAATTAAGCCGGGAACTGAAGTAGTAGCGATAAATAACGTCGAACCTTCTGTATTGCTTAGAGATTACAATACATTATTCGCATCCGACGGATTTAATAGAACATTCAAAAGATCCAAGCTCGCAAGAAGTTTTCCTTCTTATTACAGTAACGAAAACGGAGTCCAGGATAGCATTGTTTACGGATTCAAATTCAACGATACGCTTAAAATTGTCAGCATCAAAAGAGGAATTGTTGATTCTGTAAAAAATGCACCCAAGCAGACTCCAAAAAAATTGACAGCATTGGAGAAAAAAACCGAAAAAGAAAAACTCAAAGCCGAAGACCGCAAAAAAAGAGTTTATGGCTACAATGAAGTTTCTAAAAATTACAACCGCAGCCTTGCGTTTAAAGAAAGCGACAGCAGCGTTGCCGTTATGAAAATACGCGGATTTTCCATTGGCGACCCTTATTCGTTTTACCGCGAAAGTTTCAAAAAGATAAAAGAAAACAAATCATCAACGCTTATCATCGACCTACGCAATAATCCCGGCGGAAGCCTTAATGAAATTGCCAACCTTTATTCCTATCTTTCTGACACAACCTATATATTTACGGATAAGTCAGAAGTTACGACCAAAACGAGTTTATTCCATGCCGATTATTTTACGGGCGGCATTGGTGCGAAATTAGTAAAAGGCCTTATGTCACCATTATACGCCGGTTATACTTATTTTAAAGTCCACAAAAATAACGGAAAATACTATTACGGAACTTCCGATAACAAGCCGCGGAAAATAAGCCCGGATGCATTTATAGGAAAAATATACGTTTTGATCAACGGCGGAAGTTTTTCTGCTTCATGCATATTGTCTTCCAACCTGAAAGGCTCAAATCGCGCTTATTTTGTTGGTGAAGAAACCGGTGGCGCATATAACGGAACTGTCGCCGGAAGAATGCCTTTGGTAAAACTCCCAAATTCAAAATTAAGAATCCGCATCGGGCTCATGTTTATTGCTCCGCATCATAAATCAGACATTGAAGGACGCGGAATTTTCCCTGACAAGGAAATCATTCCTACATTAGACGATGTAATAAACGGCCGTGATCCGGAAATGGACTGGGTTTTGGAAGATATAAAAGCCAATAATCCGATTGTGGAAACCGCATCAAATTAAAGTAAAATGAAAATGAAATTCCTGTTTTTTGCGTTGTTTGGGTTTTGCCGGATTTCTGCGCAGGAAGTTTTCACCCGAAAAGATTCTCTTCAGGGCGGATTACGTTTCGAGCGCACCAGTTTCGACGTAATGCGTTATGATTTGAATATCAGGATAAATCCGGCAGAAAAGTCAATTACCGGCTATAACGATATTGGTTTTAAAGTTGTAGAAAACACTTCGAGAATCCAGATCGATCTCTTCGAAAATATGAAAATCGACAGCATCGTTTTTGATTCGAAAAAACTTGAGTATTCAAGGGAATTCAATGCTGTTTTTATTGATTTTCCGCTTCAGCTTCAAAAGGATTCCGAACAAAAGATACGCTTTTATTATTCAGGAAATCCAACAGTTGCCAAACGCGCACCTTGGGACGGCGGTTTCGTTTTCAGAAAAGATTCAAACGGAAAAGATTGGGTTTGTGTTGCTGTTCAGGGAACCGGCGCCAGTTTATGGTTTCCGTGCAAAGATTCGCAAAGCGATGAGCCGGATTTGGGCGCGACGATTAAAGTTGCCGTTCCAAACGGATTGATGAACGTTTCTAACGGAAGATTTATTGAAAAACAAGATTTAAATGACGGTTTTACACGGTGGGACTGGGAACTGAAAAACCCGATAAATTCATATACCATAACAGTAAATATCGGTGATTACATTCATTTTGGAGAGCATTATAAAGGACTTGACCTGGATTATTATGTTTTGCGTGAAAATGAAGAAAAAGCCAAAATACAGTTTGAAGAAGTAAAACCGATGATGGATTGCTTTCAGCAAAAATTCGGTGAATATCCATTTAAGGAAGACGGCTATAAATTGATTGAATCTAATTATTTAGGTATGGAACATCAAAGTGCTGTTGCTTACGGAAATAAGTATTTAAAAGGTTATTTAGGAAGTGATTTATCCGGTACCGGAATCGGTATGCTTTTCGATTTTATCATCATTCATGAAAGCGGCCACGAATGGTTCGGGAATAGCATTACCTCAAAAGATATCGCCGATATGTGGATTCATGAAGGTTTCACTTGTTATTCCGAATCAGTGTATCTTGAATGCATTTATGGTTATGATAAGGCGCAGCAATACATAAACGGCCTTCGCCGTAATATCCATAATGACAAGCCTGTTATCGGGACTTATGGCGTAAATTCCGAAGGTTCCAGCGATATGTATTATAAAGGCGCGCTAATGCTTAATACAATTCGCCATATTATTAATGACGATGCGAAGTGGTGGAAATTGATTCTGGATTTTTCAACTACTTTTAAGCATAAGATTATCGATACCAAAACCGTAATTGATTTTTTTAATAAGGAAAGCGGGAAAAACCTCACTCCTATTTTTGACCAATATTTAAATTATACCGAAATTCCAGTTTTAGAATTGAAAATCCATATCAGCGAAATTGAATTCCGCTGGAAAACGAATGCAAAAGATTTTACAATGCCTGTAATTTTCAGAATAAACGGAAAAGAGATTCGAATAAATCCTACAAATGAATGGAAAATTACACGTCAAAAATTTAAAAAACGTAAAGAAATTGAAATCCTCGAAGGTAAATTCCTGATGGATGTAAATGTACTGAATTAAAGTTTCGGTTGATAAGTTATTGATAACTACAGAATTTCCATTTCATTCCTGCTTTACGGTTTTGTAACTTTAAAATAAAAATGGAAACCAGAGACCAATTCCTAAACGATTTCCGTGGCGAAATGATAGGAACCGTGAATGCACAGTCATCGGCAGATGAATTTTTCCAGAATCAAACCCTACGCCCTATTTTAAAACTGCAGAACGATTTATTTGTCGAGATCTTTAAAAACTACATTACAAAAAGCAAAACCGATTTTCATCATTTCAGCATAGAGAAAAAAATGCAGTTTATCGAGCACAGCATCCAGCGTGATATCAAATTCCGGAATTCCTTAAAAGGCGCCGTTATCGGATTATTTACTGTTGAAGAATATAATCGTTATATTCAGAACTCATCCGATTTAAATAAAAGAATGATGTCAATGCTTATCGACCGCCTGAAAAACCAGGTTCAGTTATTTGAGCTTCAATTGTAATTTTCAAAAAAAATTGACGAAATTTTATTTCATCAGTAATTTTAATCATTTATTTATTTTTTCGTTAATATTTACAGCTTAATATACGTATTCTCGTAATTATCCAAGTAATACCCAATAAAAACTGCATTTCTTGTTTATTTTTATTATAATTGTTTAAAATTAAACAAACCAATAATGAGAGAAGAATACTTTAAGTGGTACTCACCTAATTTAAGCCGCGAAATTGAAATGCTGGTCTTTGGCCATGCGGGTTATCCTGTGATTCTTTTCCCGACTTCTATGGGAAGTTACCACGAGAACCGCGACCAGGGATTGATTGAATCCGCAAAATGGTACATTGAGCAGGGATTGATCCAGATCTTTTGCCCCGATAGTATTGATAAAGATAGTTTTTACAACAAAAAAATCCATCCGGTTCACCGAATCCAAAACCACACATGGTATGACAAAATGATATGTCATGAGATTGTAGAAAAAGTAAGAAATAATACCGGTTCCGGAAAAGTTGCTGTTGCAGGTTGCAGTTTCGGAGGATTTCACGCTGCAAATTTCGCTTTCAGGCATCCGGGCTATGTAAGCCACATGTTTTCGATGAGCGGCGCTTTCAGCATCAAAAGCTTTATGGACGGTTTTCATAATGAGGATGTATTTTTCAATAGTCCGGAAGATTATTTATACGGATTAAACGACCATGAATTATGGAATATGGATGTTGTCCTCGGAACTTCAAACTGGGATGTTTGCCTTGATTCAAATTTAAACCTGAGCAAAGTCCTTGCCGCCCGAAGTGTTGAACACTGGCTTGATATCCGACAAGACCGCCAGCATGACTGGCCCGTTTGGCGCGAAATGTTCCCGCATTATTTATCACGAATCAAATTCTAAACCTAAACAAAATACACATGAAAAAAATCGGAATATTATTCGGAATGGAAGATACTTTTCCGCAGGCATTTATTGACAGGGTAAATTCAAAAGGCGAAAAAGGAATTATTGCCGAAGCGGTTTCAATCGATAAAGTCGTTCAGAATAAAGGAGGCGAATATGCAGTAATTATTGACCGAATTTCACAAGATGTTCCTTTCTACCGCGCCTATCTTAAAAATGCGGCTTTAACAGGAACTAACGTGATCAACAATCCGTTTTGGTGGAGTGCAGATGATAAGTTCTTCAACAATTGCCTTGCCGATACGCTTGGCGTTCCGCTTCCTAACACGGTAATTTTACCTTCAGCCGAACATCCTACGGATACAACTTCAAAATCATTCCGAAATCTTGCCTATCCAATGGATTGGGAAAATATTTTTGATTATATCGGATTTCCTGCTTATATGAAACCTTACGCAGGCGGAGGCTGGAAAAACGTTTACCGACTTGAAAACAAAGAGGAATTTTGGGAAAAACATCGGGAAACCGGACAATTAGTAATGCTTTTACAGGAAGAGATTGTTTTTGAATCTTATTTCAGAGTTTATTGTTTGGGTAGAAAAGCAGTAAGAATTATGCCTTACGAACCAAGAAATCCGCATCATTTGCGCTATGTTGTTGAAAATCCTGTTACCGATAAAAAACTCCTGGCAACTGTTAAAGATTATACTTTACGCCTTTGTGAAGGATTAGGATACGATTTCAATACGGTTGAATTTGCCGTACGCGACGGAATTCCGTATGCGATTGATTTTGGAAATCCGGCTCCGGATGCGGAAGTAACTTCTGTTGGACAGGAAAATTTTGATTGGGTTGTTGAAGAAGCTGCAAAAATGGCAATCGCCGCAGCAAAAAAACACAAAGCCGGAAAAATGAACCTGACTTGGGGAACTTTCATAAAAGATTCGGTTGCGGCCGGAAATAAATAATGCCTGAATCAGGCAAATAAATCCATTGAGAAATTAAGCTGTTGTTTGATTTCTTGATGGTTAAAATCAAAATATATGATCAGAAAATTACCCACATTTACACTCGGGGTTGAAGAAGAATACCAGATTATCGATCCTCAGTCCAGAGATTTGCGTTCGCATTTATCCAAAATTGTTGACGGCGCAAAAACATTCCTGAATGAGCAGGTAAAAGCCGAAATGCACCAATCGGTTGTAGAAGTTGGAACCAATATTTGTAAAACCGTTGATGAAGCTTCAAACGAGATAAAATTCCTCAGAAGTAAAATTGTCGAACTTGCCGGCAAGCAAAACCTTGTTGTTGGCGGCGCGGGAACGCATCCGTTTTCACGGTGGCAGGACCAGCCGATTACTGATGATCCGCGTTATCATAATATTGTGAATGAATTACAGGACGCGGCGCGTTCAAACCTGATTTTCGGGATGCATTGCCATGTTGGCGTTGAAAATCGTGAAATTGGGTTACAATTGATGAACCAGGCATGCTATTTCCTTCCGCACATTTTTGCGCTCTCTACGAATTCGCCATTTTGGGAAGGCCGACAAACTGGCTATAAGTCATTCAGGACAAAGGTTTTCGATAAATTCCCGCGTACAGGCTTGCCTGAATATTTTGATTCAGTAGCTTCATACGACAATTATCTTGACACTTTAGTTAAAACAAAATGCATTGACAACCCGAAGAAAATCTGGTGGGATTTGCGTTTGCATCCGTTTTATGATACAATCGAATTCCGCATTTGCGACATGAGTTTGACAGTTGACGAAACAATGTGCATCGTAGCGATCATCCAGGCAATTGTGGCCAAATTGTACAAGCTTACGATGCATAATACCAGCTTTAATATTTACCGATTAGCGTTAATCAAAGAAAATAAATTCCGGGCCGCCCGATATGGCATCGAAAGCCACATGATTGATTTCGGACTGCAGAAGGAAGTCGAAACCAAAGAATTGATTATCGAATTACTTGAATTCATTGATGATGTTGTTGATGAGCTCGGAAGCCGTGAACAAATCAATTATGTCCACAAGATTATGAATGAAGGAACCGGAGCCGACAAGCAACTTGCAGTTTTCCAGGAAACACGCGACCTTACAAAAGTAGTCGACTTTATAACCAGTGAATTCACCAGAGGATTATAAGAATATAATTTTATATTTGTAATTTACTTACAATTAAATTAATCCAAAAATAATGACTGACCATACGATAAAAGTTGCCATTTTAGATATGTATGACGGCGAGCCAAACCAGGGAATGCGCTGTATTATTGATATCGTAAACCGTTTTAGCCATATTGTCAGTTTTAAGGTTTTTGATGTTAGAAGAAAATCAGAATTGCCCGATATCAAAAAGTTCGACATTTATATCTCTACCGGCGGGCCTGGAAATCCGCTTGGAGGCGACGGAAAATGGGATAAAAATTATTATGCTTTAATTGATTCGTTAGCAGAATGGAATAATGAAAATGAAATAAAAAAGCACGTTTTATTTATTTGCCATTCATTTCAAATGGCTTGCAATCACTTTGGTTTAGCCGAAGTCACTAAACGGAAATCTACTTCATTCGGAGTTATGGCCGTTCATAAAACGCCCGATGGCATAACTGATCCTGTTTTTGACGGATTGCCAAATCCGTTTTATGCCGTTGATTCAAGGGATTATCAGGTAGTGCAGCCTAAACTGAAAGTTTTTTCAGAGTTTGGTGCAAAAATCCTTTCACTTGAAAAAATCCGTGACCATGTAGATTATGAACGGGCAATTATGGCAGTTCGTTTCAATGCGTATTTTGTAGGAACGCAATTTCATCCCGAAGCCGATCCGATTAGCTACATTGCAAATCTGAAAAATAAAGAAAAACGCGAGAAAATCATTGAACTCAAAGGGAAATCAAAATTCCGTGATATGTTAGAAGATTTGCTTGATGAAGATAAAATCTACAAAACCAATGAAACCGTTATCCCAAATTTCCTAAGGCTGGCAATCAATGATTTAATGAAAACAAGAAAAACACTTTCCAATTAATCAGGTAAAAGTGGCATGGTAAATTTATAATACGAACACCAAAAAACCTGTAATCATGATCCCAAAATTCCGCAGCCTTTTTAACGAAAGCTTTTCTTCCGAAAAGTACGAGGATTTTAAAAACAATGTTGCTGCCGATTTTGATTATATGCCAACTTTCCGAATGGCAGAATCGCCTTTTTTTATTTCAAATGAATTAAAGTCGCAACTCCTTGAAGGATGCCACGATGTTATAAAACTGATTCAACAAAAAGACTTTAAGAATCTTACAGACAAATCTTTAGAATTAAATATAAAAGTTCCGAACGAAGACAGCCACACAACTTTTTTGGCAATTGATTTCGGAATTTGTGAAGAAGGCGGAAAAGTAATTCCGAAACTGATCGAAGTTCAGGGATTTCCTTCACTATTCAATTATCAATATATTTTGTATGATAAATTCAGGCAGCTTTACCCTTTTCTTGATGAGCTAACGCCGTTTATTGATGACATTTCGGGAGATGATTACCTGAAATTAATTGAAAGCGTTATAACTAACGGGCATCCGAAAGAAAACGTAATCCTGCTCGAAATTGAGCCTGAAAAACAAAATACCAAAATCGATTTCTATTATTGCTCCCGCGACATCGGGATTCCCATAGTTTGCGTTACCGAATTAACTAAAAAAGGAAATCAGCTTTTTTATAAAAATAAAAATGGGGAAGAAATCCGGGTAAAACGCATTTATAACCGTGTGATTTTTGATGAACTGGAATTGAGGAAAGATTTAAAAATGGACTTTCGCTTTTCAGACGATCTTGATATTGAATGGGCCGGGCATCCAAACTGGTTTTTCAGGATCAGCAAATTCATCCTTCCCATGCTAAAAGGAAAGTATTTTATTGAGACGACTTTGCTCAGCGATTTAAAGGAAATTCCTGAAGATCTTGAAAATTATGTTTTGAAGCCACTTTTTTCATTCTCAGGAAGCGGCGTTATTTTCCACGTTAAAAAAGAAGATATTGAAAATGTAAAGGAAAAAGATTTATATATCCTGCAAAAGAAAGTCAATTATATCCCGATAGTGCAATCGCCTGACGGAAAAGTAAAAGCCGAAGTCCGGATCCTTTGCGTCTGGCCTGAAAAAGATGCCGCTCCTACCCTTTTATGCAACCTCGTACGATTGAGCCGTGGCGAAATGATTGGCGTTAAATTCAATAAAGACAAAGATTGGGTTGGCGGAACACTTGGTTTATTTGAACGATAAAAGCTAGCCCCGATTGTAACGGAAATCCTTTTATTTTTTTCTTTAAAAAGTAAAAGATTGCAGTGCAAAGCGGGAAATTGCTTCTAAAGAAATTAATGTAAATCCTTGACTTCAGCCTGAGCTGCGACCGTTGCAAAATCACGTACCAGTATGTCGGCATAATTATCCAGCAATTCCAAAACACGCTCGCGCTTATCAGAATTCACAATCAAACCTGCGTGGTATTCAAGCGGAACCCTGAAGCAAACTTCCTGGTCAGAAAACGACGACAGATCCGGATTTTCATATTTTGAAAGCGTCAATACGATACCGGCATATTCCTTTCTGGCTTTTGGCAATTTGTATTCCTGTTCTTTTACCAATGCGTTTTCAATCGCCGCCCATTCTTTCCAGAGGTTGATTCCTGAAGCTGCGGCTACCATTTCGGCAAGATGTGCGCCACCAACGCGTGAAGAAGTTTCAAGGAAATAGATTTTTCCGTCGTCTTTGCATTTGATGTATTCTGAATGTGCCGCGCCGTGTTTTAACCCGAAACCCTTAATTACCTGTTCATTACATTTTTTTATTGCTTTATCGTCTTCCGAATTATAGGGAATATTCGCACTTCTGAAAATTCCGCCACCTTGGGAAATTTCCATTGGTGTCGCAAGATATTTCGATGTAATGCTAAACAGGATTTTTCCGTCGAGAATCAAGCTGTCGCAATGATAGACATCGCCGGGACGAAATTGTTCTACCAAATATTTAAAGCGATTATTACCCATTTCATTAATATGCATCCAAAGGTTTTCCTTATCATAAACCTTGATAATTCCTGATGCTGAAGCTTCTGAACGCGGTTTTAAAACCCATGGCGGCGAAACCGTATCGGCGAACGCGTTTATGTCATGGTCGTTGAACAAGGAACAAAACTGAGGATTGGAAATACCACAGCTTTTTGCGCGCATGCGCATTGCCAGCTTGTCGCGGAAATAACGCCCCGTCGTTTGTCCCATTCCCGGGATGCGAAGGTTTTCGCGCAGAAAAGTCGCCTTTTCCACATCAAAATCGTCGAGCGCGACAATAGCGTCAATTTTATTGTTTTTCATTAAATTCTGCACACCTAAAAGCAAATGCTCCATATTCCAGTCGATGTCCTGGCCTTCCATATAAAACACTTCATCAATATGCTCAAATGGCCAAGGTTTGCCACGAAGCTTTTCCGAAGTGACTAAAAAAACCGTATTTCCTAATTCTTTCAGGTGAATCAGGAAATCTGATCCTTTAAAAAAGTTGGAGATACAAACGAAAGTTTTGGCAGAATTTTCCATGACTTAAAGATTTTCAATAAATTTAGTTAATAAATGTACGCCATACGCGGTTGCGTGCTTACTTTTTGCAAATTCATCATCGCCAAAAGCGACTCCTGCAATATCTAAATGTGCCCAGGCACTGTGGTTATCTGTAAAATATTCGAGGAATTTTGCCGCACTGATTGCTCCGGCAACCGGTTTTCCGCTGTAATTCCTGACATCGGCAATTTCGCTGTCAATATCCGGTTTGTAACAATCCCAAAGTGGCAATTGCCACAAACGTTCGCCAACTGAATCGCCAGAATTTTGCAACTGTTTTGCGAGATCTGAATTATTGGTAAAAAGTGCTCCGCATTCATAACCGAAAGTTCCAACGCTGCTTCCTGTTAATGTTGCAATATCAACAACAATTTCGGGATTGAAATTTTTAACCAGGTACGAAAGCCCGTCGGCAAGGATTAACCGGCCTTCGGCATCCGTATCAATGATTTCGATGGAATGCCCGCTATAACTCTGGATTACATCGCTTGGAGCAAACGATTTATTATCAACCGCATTTTCACAAGCCGGAACTATTGCGGTAATTTTTACCGGTAATTTCAAATCGGCTATAAGCTTTATGGCTCCGAAAACAGCCGCGCCGCCCGCCATATCCGATTTCATGTGAACCATTCCGGCGGTTTTAATATTTAGCCCGCCGGTATCAAAAGTAATTCCTTTTCCAACAAGGCCAATATGTTTTGTCTTTGTATTTTCGGTTTCAGGAATATATTGCATAATAATGAATTGCGGTTCTTTCTCGCTTCCTTTTCCAACAGAAAGAAATGCTTGAAGCCCGGCTTCTGCGGAAGCTTTTTCACCAAGGTTTTCTACGGAAAATCCAAATTCATTTCCGTTTTTTTGTGCCCAATCCGTAAGATATTGCGGCGTTACAACATTTGGAGGTAAATCTACCAGGCTGAAAACATCAAGTTGTGCTTTTGCTATTTTTATTGCTTTGTCGGCTGTTTTTGAAAAATCATTTTTTGAAAGAAGATTTAACTCGAAATCTTCTGAAAGAAAAATATGCGCTTCCGTTTTCTTAAAATGCCCTAATTGATATGTTCCGAGCAAAAGCCCGCTGATTGCTGCTTCAACCTGTTCGTTTGTAAAATCTTCCGGAAGGAATAAAGCGGTATCTTTTGCAAAGGCTTCTTTCTGCTTAACAGAAATCCTCCTGAAAATTGTTTTTAAAGACCTGTAATCGATGTCTTTTCCAAGTCCGACGAAAATATGCGTACAATCGTATTTTTCGACAATGTAATGCGTATCTTTTTTTCCATAAAAAACTTTTGACGAAACTGAAACGCCATGATACTCAATAGGTATAAGGTTTTTCTCGTGTGTCTCGAAAACCGGGATTATAATTGTTCCTGTAAATCTATCGGGATTTGGTAAATTTTTCGTTTTCATTAATTGTCTTTGGTATTAAAATAAAGCCATTCGATCGCTTTTGGGAATTCGTCGCTCCAAAAAGTTTCACTGTGTTTTCCTTGCATATTTATACTTAGGTTGATTTTCACTTTATCGGCGGCATTTTCACTTTTGAGCAACGTATTTTTAAAACGTTTCACGTGTTTAATCATTGTCGCGCTTTCATCGCCACCGGCATAAAGGTAGATTTTGGTCATTCCGGGTTCTGAAAAATCCATTTTTGAGAAATCCATTTTTGGCACAACCCATAACGACGGCGAAAAAACCATCAGTTTTCCATAAACTTCGGGATACATCAATCCGCTGAAAATACTTACCAAACCGCCCATTGAGCTTCCTCCGATTCCTGTGAATTCGCGTTCAGGCTTTGTACGGAATTTTTTATCTACAAAAGGCTTCAATGTATCGGTTACAAAACGTATGTATTTTTTTCCTTCTCCCGCTCCGAGTATGGTATTTCCAACATTATATTCCTTAATTCTATCTTGTTCAGCGTGTTCAATGGCAATAATTATAATTTTCCCGATTTTATATTCCGACATTACGGCGAGTTTTTTATCGATTTCCCAATTGCCATATTTTGCCTGCTCGTTAAATAGATTTTGCGCATCCTGTAAATACATCACCGGATAGCTTTCGGTTGAATTTTCATAATCACAAGGCAAAAGTGCCCAGATTTTTCGCTTTTTGTTCAACTGCGGCATTTCAAATTCTTTCGAAATCAGCCGGACCTGCGGAAGGAAATTATTTTTAAAAGGCAGCCAGTTTTTACGCCATTTATCAACATGTTCTTTCCTAACACCTGAATTTTGGCGGCATGATCGGTTTTCTGTACGGTTTCCGTATTTATCGATTTCTACTTCACTCCAGTCGCCTTTGGTAAATTTATAGAGCAATTCGGACGGATAAACGAAATCGGCTGGAAATTTGTAATGATATAAACCGTTTCCTATTTTTTCCATTTCGAAATTTTTGTCCTGCGTATGCCAATTGTTGAAATTGCCGGAAATATAAACCGGGCGAAAATCATCTTCATCAGTCGTAAGCACGATATTAAGCTGCGGTTCAGTCAGATCGAGGTCTAAATCCTCTGGAATTATTTGTGGTCTGGAATTCATTTAATGCAAAAACTGTCTTTAAAAAGTAAATATAGTTTTTTGCTTTTTGAAATAAAAGGAAAGTTTAGTGCAATCTTCAGAATTAAGGATTTTCGATTCAGCAGTTGGATATATTGCCAAAAACACAAAATTTATGACCTTTCGAAAGAGCGTAAAAGCGAAATAAACTGCGACGGAGCTTCATCTTTGTAAACTCCGGATTTTCCTAAAACTTTTGATGTTTTGTCAAGTATTACTACCAAAGGAAAGAAACCGTCTTTATTGTATTTTTCGACGATAAGCAGATTTCTTTCTGCCATTTTTTCTGTAAGATCCTCGCCTTTTACAGCAAAATCAACCCTTACCAAAATATAGGCTTTTTCGGCAAAAGATAAAAATTCGTCTGATTTCAGGATATTATCCTCAAGCAAATGGCAATTATCGCATTGCTCAGGAACCGTAAAGAACAACAATACTTTTTTATTGGTTTTTACGGCTTCTTTGAGCGCCGAGTCAATATCGGTTTTCCAGGTTTGAGAATGGCTTTGGGCAATTCCTGAAGCGGTTAGCAAAACGATTAGCAGTTTTTTCATAGCGGTGAAATTCTACATAAATTTACAAAAAAATCATTCTAAAAGTTCAGGCCGGTATTCAAAATGCATCGTATCGTAATGATACCATTTTCCGCCCCAGATAAAACCGTGTTTCTCAAATATTTCGACGAGCTTTTGCGGGACTTTATTCCTGAATTTAAGATTCGCATTTTCATCCTTGCATTTACAATCCCATTGCCAGTAATTGGAATAGCTGACGTTCAGATCAATTGTCATTCCGAAAGCATGCATGCTCAGGCGATTGGTTCCTGAGATATTTCTCCAGTTGAAAGTTCCTCCGATATTCGAAATATATTTTTTAAACTCAGGATGTCCATCCAGTTCTTCTGAAAGTTTCCTTATGATTTTATCCAAACCATTTACGGTAGTAACTTTAATCTTTTGATTTACCAATTTCGGGCACCATACAATTTCGGTGAGCTTTTTTTCGACTTCATTTTTGGAATTCCCATAAATTTTTTTGAAAAAATCCTCATTGCGGATTCTTCCCGGATCCTGGTTTTTATACGGATTTACAGCTCCTTTTTCATAATGGTAGAAAAACTGGTCTTCAATGTCAGGATCATCCAGTAATTCCTGTGATGTTTTTTTCTTTCCGTCATCATAAATCATTGAAGTTCCATCCTTAAAAAGGATACGGTTATTTTGAAAACCTTTTATGTGATTGGGATAAGACTTCAGCAGCTTTTTCACATTAAGCGGAATTTCCTGGGAAAAACAATTTCCAAAAAATAAAATCCCAAAAAAAAGCACTAATCCTTTCATCTAAAACCGCTTTAAATCGGATGCTTTAAATTCCCATTCCGGAGTTTGGACAGCCATACTATTGTTCACCTCATACCAAGGGCTCAGTCTTTTATTCATTGGGTTTTTGAGAATCTGTATTTCCTGCGCGGGCATGTAACTTTGTGCCAATAAATAAATCTTTTTGTTGTTTGATGGATTTATGGCAACATCGACAACAATAACCGCATGTCCGGGAAAACCGCCTTTTATAAAAACATCCCCAATTTGCAGTTCAGTAATTGACCTGACCGGTTTCAGCTCTTTGGAAAGCGAGGCTGTTCCGGCATACTGAAAAATAGTTTCCATATATTTCCAATAGCTTTCATAGCTGTCAGACGGCTTGGCAGTTTTTACCCATGAAGCTTTATTTCCGTTTATAACAATGCGCTCGCCGTTTCTCCATCGGCTGTAATCAACGCGAAAACCATTGGTAAAATTAAAATGGATTTTATCGTAAGCTTTTTGATTATACAAATAATCTGCACGCAAACGCATGACGGCATCGGCACATTGGTGCAAATCTTTATTTCCGATTGGCAAATCAACTACTGCGTCATACACGTTATTATTCGGTTTCTGCTTTTTATCATAATATAAAACCGCAGAACCTTTTGGCTTTAAAGGCAGGTTCCTGAGAAAAAAACCAAAGGAAGATTTGCTTTCATTTGTGCGCACAAAACCATCCGGAACTGCAAACCGTGAACTCAAAGTTTCAGGCAAATCCGGTTTTGCCGAAATTCCGATGATCAAAAAAAATACTGAAAAAAGGATAATGGATAACCGTTTCATTTTACAACATTCCGTTATATTTTCTCATAAACCATTCTAAAGCCAATGAAATTATAACCAATACCAAAAGTAAAATATTGTCTATCAGTGGGATTTTCTTTACGATTTCCTTCTGGACTGCTTTATAGTTTTCGTCTTCCAAAAGTATTTTCATTAGCGATTCTGCCTGGTTTGGCATGAACGACTGCCCGTTTGTACGCGCGGCCAATTGCTTCAATTTATCCGAATCAGGATTTACGAATTGCTTTTCGATGTCAAAATCAAGAATCTCGAAATAACTGCTGTATTTATTTTTTGAGGTAAGTTCCTGAACCGTAAAAGTGTACTTTCCTGAAGCCAAACCATCAAGATTCGCTTTATAAAAATTGTTCGCTTTTAATAAATCATAGTTTTTTGTTTGCCTGGTTTCTTTATTTGTAACCGAAATCGTCAATCTGGCCTTATCATCAAATTCATAATTTTTGTTGAAATATTGAGCCGAAATTTCAATGGCATCGCCCGAATTATAAAAACTTTCGTGAGTGACAACCAACGATTTCCTTGAATTATTTGATGCCAAAAACTGGATGATCTTATCGGTAAAGACATCAAACTTTGCAAAAGATTCAGTATCTACATGGCTTTGCAAACGCCATTTCCAGATATTTTCTCCCATTAAATATGCCGAACGTTTTCCTTTACTTTCAAAAAAAGCCAATAAAGGCGCTTCTGTAGAAATATTCCTGATTTTTGACGAAAGCAAAACATTCGCATTTGAATTAACTATTATGGAGCCAAAGGCATTTTGCAGCGGCGGGAAGTTTTCAAAACCAATATTATCCAATGCAAAAAGGTTAAACTGCGGATTGAATTCTGAAAGATAATCTTCCCTTTGCGAACTCATTTTAAATGTAAAATCGGTTTGCTGTTGGTTCAGGAAAGCAAAATCGGTATTTGGGCCGGTGATAATAAAAGTATTGATTCCGGCAGTTTTATTGTCCTCAAAAATAGATCTGAAAGAAGCGGATGGCTGATATAAAATCAAAACATTGTAATCATTCAATGGCTTGATTTCATTTGGTTTAACTATTGCTACTTTACGTTGTGCATTAGTTTCAATTGAACGCTTCAAAGAACCCACATCTGGATGGTTAATTGCTGAAACAATGGCGATTTCAGATTTTTGGTCAATGATTTCAACCGCAAAATTCTTTACATTGTTATAGGTGTTTTTTTCTGTTTCACCAGAGGTTATCGATGCGCGAAAAACCTGTAGCCCAACATTATCTGCCGGAAGTAAAACATTTATTACGGCTGATTTTTTTGAAGGCGAAAATGTGATTTGTTGCTTTGTTAACGTGTTGTTACCCTTGGAAATACTGAAATCAGCAGTTATGCTTTTTGTACCTGAATACTGTAAAAAAACTTCAACTGGGAATTTGTTCTTATGAAACGCATATTTATTGACATTGAGCTGATTGATTTTTAAATCCAGGAAAGTTGCCGTATCGCCTAAAATCAATGGATAAATTTTATTTTCAGTATCGAAACTATATACAAAATCATTCCCTGTTGTTTGATTTCCATCAGAAATCAGAACCGTTGGATACCGCCTGTTTTTGTTTATGCTTTTCAGGTTTTTAGCTACTTTTTCTATATCTGTCTGGGTTCCCGTAAAATCAAAATTTTCTGAAAGTTCAAATTCGTTATCGAATTTATAGGACTGGATATCGTATTTCTCTTTCAAACCTGAATTTGAGGAAAACATTTTATAAATTTCCAAAGCTGCATCATTCGCTTTTAAATCTTTTACAGAAGCGGAATTATCTACAACGATAGGAAGTGGTGTTTTCTGTATTTCATAGGTGTTTTGGGTAATTTTCGGATTAATCAGAAGCAATAAAATTCCAAAAATTGTAATGAAACGTAAAAAAGCCAACACCAGGATCGTATTGTTCCTGCTGATGGCTTTGTAATAATATTGGTAAAACGACAATGCTGCCGCAATAATAATCGAAAGAATAATAAGTACAATTACAGAAAATGTCATTGAAATAGATTAGTTTAAGCGTAATGAAAAATCCTGCACTTTAATTTATTGTTAGGTTAACATTCCTCCGTCAACGTTTAAAACCTGTCCGGTTATATAAGCGCTCAATCCGGATGCAAGGAATAAGCATGCATTGGCAATATCTTCGGTTGTTCCGCCGCGTTTCAAAGGAATCGCTTCAGCCCAGCCTTTTACTACGTCTTCGTTTAGTTTTGCTGTCATTTCAGTTTCGATGAATCCCGGCGCTATGGCATTGCAACGGATATTCCTTGAGCCCAATTCGAGCGCTACCGATTTTGTAAATCCGATAACACCTGCTTTTGAAGCGGCATAATTAGCCTGTCCGGCGTTACCTTTAACACCAACTACAGAACTCATATTGATTATAGAACCGGAACGTTGTTTGAGGAAAGTTTTCTGAATCGCTTTTGTCATATTAAAAACCGATTTAAGGTTTACGTCAATAACTTTGTCAAAATCTTCCTCAGACATTCTCATCAGCAGGTTATCCTTTGTGATTCCGGCGTTATTTATTAAAACGTCAACC
>CAZSDN010000053.1:0-18273 GCA_964605595.1 uncultured Flavobacterium sp.
GAAAGGGAACATTGACCATAAAAATGCGGTAGACGGGAATTTTTACCAAACCGAAAACAATTATCTCGCGCTCGTATATTACAGGGAAAACGGACAGCGTTATGACCGGATAATCGGAAAAGGCGTGGCAAGTTCAGTTGACATTACCAATTAACTAAAATTTCACTTTAAAATATCCTGGCTCATTCATTTTTTTGTAAATTTGAATTGTTTTAAATTCTGCCATACAAATGGTTACACAAATAACAAGAGGCATAAAAATTTCAGTGATGACTAGTTTTGAAGGCACATACTTCAAAAACTATAAAATCCATTTTGCCTTTAGTTATGAGATTACCATTGAAAATCACAGCAAGGATTCCGTACAGTTAATTTCACGCCATTGGGAAATTTTTGATTCCCTTAACGAGCCGGAAGTCGTAGATGGCGAAGGTGTAATTGGTAAAAAACCGGTTTTAAAACCTGGAGAAACACACACTTACAGTTCTGGCTGTTTATTATCATCTCCTTTTGGCGCGATGAAAGGTTATTTCAATATGGTGAATTTTACTACTACAAGGAATTTCCGGGTAATAGTTCCAACATTTAAATTAAGTACGCCTTTCGCGCTGAACTAATCCCCGCAAACCGTTACAATCTGGTCTTTTGCAATTGCGTAAACACAATCATTTTCTTCAGGTTTTAATACAAATGTTCCGGTAAATTCGCCAAATGCCGGCAAAATCATTTGATTTTCTTTTTTAAAAAAACACGGTAGTTTAATGAATTGCCTGCCAATTCCGCGTAATTCGACAGCCGGATGAATGTGTCCGCAGATATTGAAATAATTGCCCCGTTTTTCAGGATGATGCGTCAATAAAAATCCGTTTGCATCGATTTCCTTTACCACTTTTATTTTCAGTTTGTCGTAATGTTTTTGCTCGATAATGTCGTGATTTCCGGCAACTAATACTATTTCGGTTTGAACCGATGCAAACCAATCGGTAAACAAATCCCATTCGCTGTTTTTTTTGCTGTGGAAAAGATCTCCCAGGAAAATTACTTTCTTCGGATTATAAAATTCGATGATTTCTGTCAATCGCTCAAAATTCCGATTGATGGAATTCTCCGGAATTGCCATTCCGTATTTCCTGAAATGCGAAACTTTCCCCAGATGAACATCCGAAATCAACAACGCATTTGCCTCTTCCCAAAAAACCGAAGCCGATGGATGCAAAATAAATGTATTGCCTTTTATATCAATTGTTTTGGTCATTTATTTTTCGTTTGACTTTTCACTTTAGACTTTTGACTTTCGGCTTCATCTGCTTTCATGTACGAAGCTGTCATTTTTGCAATCCGATCAGCTAATGTTTCACTGCTTAATTTTTCACGCAACCTATCGGTGATAATCGGGAAACTGAAAGGCGTAGGTTTTTCGCATCTTTTCAATACAATTTCCTGCGAAGCAATTCTTTCTAAAGCCAAAATCAAGCGGCCTTCCTCCAGCTGATGCTCAAATGTTTCCCGATACGCTTGCTGCAGAAGCAGATTATCCGGCTCATAATCCCGAAATACTGAAAATAGCAATTGCGTACTGCTTTGCAAATGCTTGGTTTTTATCAATTGACCCGGATAACCCGAAAAAACGAGGCCGGCGATAACTGCAATATCACGGAATTTCCGGCGTGCCATTTCGGTTGCATTCAAACTTTTCTGTAAATCCTGATGCACATATTCGGATGAAAATAGATTATTATCCAAAACACTTTGCATGTCAATTTCCTGATCCGAAAGCAATTCGAAACCGTAGTCGTTATAAGCCAGCGAAAAGGAAACCGGCGAGAGCAAACTAATTCTGTAAGACAACAAACTAGCCAACGCTTCATGTACAAAACGTCCTTCAAACGGATAGAAAATCGCATGAAAACCTTCGCGGGTTTTAAAGGTTTCTATTAGAAATTCATCCGCATTCGGCACGATCGATTCTTTCCGCTGGCGCTTAAAAACCGGCTCCAATGCTTTGAGTTCAGGAGTTAGCTTATCCGAATTTGCCGTGTACATTTCCTGGCGCAACATTTCGCTCATTTGTGCCGAAAATGACAATCTTCCGCCAAGCCAGCTAACCAATTTTGAAGTTTTGGAATTCTCTGCTTTCCGAACCAAAACTTGCATATTCTTGACTTTGAATAATTCAAGCTTTTTTCCTGCGAATGTAAAAACATCACCGGGTTTGAGCTTTGAAATAAACCATTCTTCGACTGTTCCGATATAACCGCCACCAAGGTATTTTACATTCATTGACGCATCGCCAACAATGGTTCCGATTTGCATTCTGTGATGCATTGCAATCCTTGGGCTGTTTATTTTGAATAAGCCGTTTTCTTCAATTTCCACCTTTTTATATTCGTCGTAAGCTTGTAAACTCTGGCTTCCTTTGGTAATGAAATTCAAAATCCATTGCCAGTTTTCCTCAGTCATTGCCTGATAACAAAATGTACTTTTGACTTCTTTGTAAATTTCATCAGGAAAAAATCCGTCCGAAACCGCGAGCGTATTTAAATATTGCACCAAAACGTCCCAGCTATTCAAATAAGGCATTCTATCTTCAACAACCGTGTTTGCAACCGCTTTTTTCAATGCCGATGCTTCAATAAGTTCCAAAGCATATGTGGCAAGAAAATGTATAACGCTTTCCTTTCCCGGCTGGTGGCCGCTTCGTCCGGCACGTTGCATAAAACGGGCAACGCCTTTTGGTCCGCCAACTTGAATAATTGTTTCAACCGGCGCAAAATCGACTCCCAGATCAAGGCTTGATGTACAAACAACAACTTTCAATTGTTCATCACGAATTGCCTGTTCTACCCAAAGCCGCGTTTCCCGATTGATGCTTCCGTGGTGCATCGCCATTTCACCGGCAAATTCCGGATATTTCTCTAACAACCGCTGAAACCAGATTTCGCAAGCCGAACGAACGTTGGTAAATATCAACGTAGTTTTACTTTTCCGGACGATATTCGCAACCTCATCAATTAAATGTAAACCCATGTGCCCACGCCACGGATAGGCTTCCATTTTATCGGGAATGACAGAAAGCACTTTCATTTTTTTGTTGATGTTTGCGTGGATTAAAACCGAATTTTCATATGCATCGGAATCCATTCCAAGCAAAACTTTCTGCGCTTGCTCGAGATTTCCAATTGTTGCCGAAATTCCCCAAATACGCATTTTAGGAGCAATGGTTTTTAACCTTGAAAGCGCGAGTTCTGTTTGAACGCCGCGTTTTGTTCCGAGCAATTCGTGCCATTCATCAATTACAATTGCGGTACAATTTTTAAAGGTTTTATCATAATTTTTGGATGCCAAGAGCAATTGTAAACTTTCAGGAGTTGTAATAAGCAAATCGGGCATTTTGGTTTTTTGCTTTGTACGTTCTGCGTTTGTTGTGTCACCGGTTCGGATTCCGACAGTCATTTGTCCCCCAAAATCGGCAACAACACGTTCTGCTGCTTGTTTTATTTCTACGGAAAGTGCCCGTAATGGCGTAATCCAGATTGCTTTGAGTCCGGGTTTAGCACCGCTCTGTTCGGCTTTGCCTCGAGTTTGCTTTGCTTGATACTCCGGATTGTTTTTAATGTAATCGAGCACAATCGGAATCCAGAGCGCATAGGTTTTTCCGCTTCCGGTTGGCGCGTTGAGCAATCCGTTTTTTCCCTGCAGGAATGCCTTCCATGTTTCTTTTTGAAACGGAAATGATTTCCAGCCTTGGTTTTTGAACCAATTTTCGGCGATATCAAAAAGTTGTGACCGGTTCATACAATCATGCTTTTTAAATCTTCAATAGAATTCGCTTCGTCTATTTTTTTATCGTGGCGCCAACGCAAAATTCTTGGAAACCGTGTTGCCACGCCGCTTTTATGCCGTTTGGAAAGTGTGATTCCTTCAAAACCAATTTCAAAAACCAAATGTGGCGTTACGCTTCGCACGGGACCAAAACGTTCGAGTGTGTTCTTTTTGATCCAGTCATCAACTTTACGGAATTCAGCATCGGTTAAACCGGAATAGGCTTTTGCAAAAGTCACGAGTTCGCGTTCGCCTTTTTCGTTATTCTGCCAAAGCGCAAATGTATAATCGGTAAATAAATTGCTTCGGCGGCCTGAACCGCGCATTGCATAAGTAAGTACGGCATCTATTACAAGCGGTTCTATTTTCCATTTCCACCAGTCACCTTTTTTGCGCCCAACGCCATAAGGTGAATTTTTTCGCTTTAGCATCAAGCCTTCACTTTTCATTTCGCGGGCGCGGTTTCTTTCTGAAATCACATCTTCCCACGAATGTAACGTTGTGCTTTCTGACAATAATAATGGAAGGTTTTTATTTTGTATATTTTCATACAAATCCTCGAGAATTTTTCTTCTGTAATCGTAGGATTCATTTCGGATATCTACGCCATTCCATTCCAAAATATCGTATGCTTTTATGATTACCGGAGTTTGTTTGAGCAATGCCTGTGAAACCGTTTTTCGTCCGATGCGGGTTTGCAGGTCATTAAATGTTCCAATTTGCCCTTCTGGAAATGGAAGGATTTCTCCATCGATTACCGTTCCGTCTGGAATGATTCCAATAAAACTCTGAAACTCCGGATATTTATCGGTTACCAATTCTTCGCCGCGGCTCCAGATGTAAATTTCGTTTTCACGGATAATTGTTTGCGACCGGATTCCGTCCCATTTATGTTCGATTGCCCATTCTTTTGGATTTCCCAGCGAGGAAATTTCGCCTTCAATCGGATACGCAAGATAAAACGGATACGGTTTCGACAAATAATCACTGCTTCTTTCGTCGAGGATCAGTTCCTGGAACGAGATTGCATTTGGATCCCAATTTCCCATGAGTTTATAGGCAAGCGAATCTTCATCAACATTTGTTGCTTTGGAAAGCGCGCGTGTCATGAGTTTTTGGCTTACGCCGATGCGGAAACTTCCGGTAATCAATTTGGTAAAAACAAAGCGTTCGTAATAATTTAGCGCCAGCCAGTTTTGGTGTAGGTATTGTCGCTTTTCTTCGTCGGTTTTCTTTTTGAGTGCGATCATTTCCTGTAGGAATTCGGTCAGGCTTTTATCGGAATGCTCGTTTGTTGTTGGAATGATCAATGCAATCGTTTCGGCTAAATCGCCAACAATATGGTAACTTTCTTCAAACAGCCAAAGCGGAATATTTGCCAATTCATTTGCCCAAATGCGAAGCAAAGTTGTATTTACGGGTCGTGGCGGCCGCCGATGCGATAAAATAGCAATCGTCCAGACTTTATCTTCATCGGATGCTTTGCGGAAATAGTCCGTCAGGGCATCGACTTTTACCGAAGTCTTGTTCGAGCTGTCGAGTGCTTTTATGAGATTGGCGAAGTTTTTCATGCGGCGGTTTCTTCGTTATCATTGCTTTCGGCACTATCGCCTTCATCGCCTTCGTATTGGGTTTGCTCTGTTCGGGCATCATAACCTAATTCTCTTAAATACTTTGAAAACACATCGGAATAGCCGTGCGTACAGATTATTTTTTCCGCGCCTGTCGCTTTAATGCTATCAAGCAACCCGTACCAATCGCAATGATCGCTGAGCACAAAACCTTTGTCAATGGCGCGCCTTCTCCTTGCGCCGCGAAACGCCATCCAGCCACTTGCAGAACCTGTTACAAACGGCGTCATTTTTCTGATCCAAATGCTTCCATGTGCACTTGGCGGTGCAAGGACAATATTTCCGAGCAGTTCTTCTTTTTTAGTTTCGCTTGTGATTAGGGTTGTCGGTGGGAAATCGACCATCGGGCGCAACACATTTGTCATATTTTCGACTGCGCCGTGCGTGTAGATTTTCCCGATATCGGTATCTAAGTATTTCAACAATCGCTGTGCTTTTCCGAGCGTATATCCGAAAAGGATTGAAGTTTTGCCTTCTGCCCTGTTTTCCGACCACCAATTGTTGATGCTGCACATGACTTCATTCTGCGGAAGCCAGTTAAAAGCCGGTAACCCAAACGTGTTTTCAGTAATAAAAGTATGGCATTTTACAGGTTCGTATGGTGTTGAAATCCCGTCGTCCTCAGTTTTATAATCGCCTGTAAAAACCCAAACCTCACCTTTGAATTCGACCCTTATCTGTGCGCTTCCGATGATGTGCCCCGCTGGATGCAATGAAAATTTTACACCATTAATCGTAAATGTTTCGTTCCAGTCTTTTCCTGTTACATTGATTTGTCCGAGCCGATATTTGATGATCGGAACATTCATGTGGTGCGTGATGTAGTTTTTATGTCCCCATCGCGAATGGTCAGAATGCCCGTGCGTAATAATAGCATTGGTCACCGGCCGCCACGGGTCGAGGTAAACATCGGCTTGCCGGCAATAAATTCCTTTATCATTGAACGCCAATAACGGAGTTTTCATAAGCAGCTTTTTCATAAAGTTACAAAAGGCTGGTTTTCAATTTGAATGTGTTCGTATATTTTTAACTTTTGGATATAACCAAAAAGAATAATAAATTATACATTCTGCCATAAGTATCATAAAACACATTTTGATTGTGATGATTTTGTATCTTTGCGACACAATTTTTGATAATTCATTAAAACATATATTTATGCTAAAAGGATTTTTTCACGTACCAAAAGCGGTCAACGAACCCGTAAAATCATACAAACCCGGAAGTCCGGAAAAAGAAGCTGTTTTGGCAGCTTATTCTAAAATGTGGAATTCACAGATTGATGTACCGTTATATATCGGAAGTGAGGAAATCCGCACCGGAAACACCAAAACCATGTCGGCGCCACACGATCATAAGCATGTCGTTGGAACCTATCATTTAGCCGAAAAGAAACATATTGACCAGGCAATCCAAAATGCATTGGAAGCTAAAGATGCGTGGGCAAATTTAGCATGGGAACAAAGAGCCGCGATATTTTTAAAAGCTGCCGAACTCATTGCCGGGCCTTACCGCGCAAAGATCAATGCTGCGACAATGATCGCGCAATCGAAAAATATATTCCAGGCCGAAATTGATGCTTCTTGCGAGTTGATTGACTTTTTACGTTTCAACGTAGAATTCATGACGCAAATCTATAATGACCAGCCAAAATCTACTTCAGATACATGGAACCGTTTGGAATACCGCCCGCTTGAAGGATTCGTATATGCCATCACTCCGTTTAATTTTACTGCGATTGCTGCAAATCTTCCGGCAAGTGCAGCTATGATGGGAAATGTTGTGGTTTGGAAACCGAGCGACAGCCAGGTTTTTTCAGCTAAAATAATCATCGATGTATTTAAAGAAGCCGGTGTTCCTGATGGCGTAATCAACGTTGTTTATGGTGATGCGGCGATGATCAGCAATACCATTTTTGAACATGCAGATTTTGCCGGAATCCATTTTACAGGTTCGACACATGTTTTTAAAGATATTTGGGCAACCATCGGAAGCAATATCCATAAATATAAAACGTATCCAAGAATCGTTGGTGAAACCGGAGGAAAAGATTTCGTTTTGGCGCATCCATCTGCAAATGTAAAACAGGTTGTAACCGGAATTGTCCGTGGTGCATTTGAATTCCAGGGGCAAAAATGCTCGGCCGCTTCACGTGCTTATATTCCGAAAAGCCTTTGGCCTGCCGTAAAAGAGCAGATCATTACCGATGTCAAGTCGATGAAAATGGGAACTCCTGAAGATTTTGGCAATTTTATCACTGCCGTGATCCACGAAGGCTCGTTCGACAAACTGGCAAGCTACATTGATCAGGCGAAAAAGGACAAAGATGCCGAAATTATCATTGGAGGAAATTATGATAAATCAGTTGGATATTTTATTGAACCAACGGTTATCGTAACTACAAACCCCAAATATACAACCATGGAAACCGAGTTGTTCGGGCCTGTGATTACGATTTACGTTTATGACGACAATAAGTGGGCGGAAACACTGAAACTGGTTGATGAAACTTCAGAATATGCCTTAACAGGAGCAATTTTCAGCCAGGATCGTTATGCAATCGCCGAAGCGACTGAAGCATTGAAAAATGCGGCAGGAAACTTCTACATCAACGACAAGCCAACCGGAGCCGTTGTAGGAATGCAGCCGTTTGGAGGAGCAAGAGCTTCGGGAACAAACGACAAAGCAGGATCGGCGCTGAACTTGTTGCGTTGGACTTCGCCAAGAACAATTAAAGAAACTTTTGTTACTCCAGAAGATTATCGTTATCCGTTTTTAGGAGAGTAATCAAAACCAGATAATTAGCAAAAAATCCGCATTCCTACCGAATGTGGATTTTTTATTATTTTATAATTAACTGATACAAAAGTTTTTGTATATTCGGGCAACCTAAAACAAAACAATTATGAATACAAAATTACTTTTACTATTCTCTTTTTTTTCCATTGCTTCCTACGCACAAACTCCAATTTTGGGGTATTACAGTAGTGAAACACCGACTTACAATGTACTAACAACCATTACGCCTTTTGCTCAGAGTGCTTCGGGCGCAAATGCCGTTTGGGACTTTGCCTTTAATTCGACAAATTCATGGGTTTCAGAAACTAATGGAACGCCAACAGCATCTGAGATTTCTACGTATCCATCTACAACAAATAAAATTACGGTTAGCGGTGAAATTAACGGATCGCCGTCATTAGGGCATATGTATTTTAGAGAAGCTGGCGGTGCAACCTATGTAACCGGCGGAACAAATGATGGCCTGGAACTGAATTATAGCACCGACAATGCCTTGATAGGAACATTCCCGTTAACTTACGGATATTCTAATTCGGATGCAATTGCAGGAACTTACAACAATGGAAACTTTTCGGGGACTTTTACCGGGACAATTGCATTTTCAGTTGATGCATACGGCACAATACAAGGCGGGGCATTTACTTCAACTGCGGTTACACGTTTAAAAAGCGTTCAGACCATTAACATCAATTATGTTCCTTTTGGAGAAGTTGGAACGATGGTAATCACTACTCACAGTTATTATGCAAACGCCGATTATCCGGTGCTAAGAATAGCGACTACCGTTACAAATGTTCCCATATTGTCAATAAACGAAACCAAAACAAGATTGGACATACTGAATTCTTTGTTGCTTAGCCGAGAGGAAACAGCATTTCAACCATCAAATGTCCGCATAGCACCAAATCCTGTTGGCGATGTATTGAACCTGCAAATTGACGGTAATGATACGCTCAAATCTGTAGGGATTTATGACCTGAGCGGAAGGTTGGTAAAACAGTCTGATTCGGTTTTGAATTCTGTTGATGTAAGCCAGCTCCAAGCCGGGACTTACTTTGCATCAATAATTACAGAAAAAGGAAACGCTTCTAAAAAGTTCATTAAGAAGTAACGCTTATACAGTTATAAAAAAATCCCGTATTCAATGAATACGGGATTTTTTTATTGGCCTTTAAACTTCAAAGGCAAATGCACCACCTTTTTCGTTTCAAAAAATTCATCCGTAAAATAATCTGAAATAGTATATTCGGTTGCTTTTGGGAAATCTTTTAATTCTTCGGTCAGGTCGCCGCCTTTAAGGTAAAGTATTCCGTTTTTGAGCTCGTGCTTGTTTTTCTTTTTGATTTTGTCTTTTATCCAGGAAACAAAATCAGGCATGTTTGTCACGGCACGGCTTACAATAAAATCAAAATCGCCTTTTACCGATTCAGCCCTGATTTGCTCAGCTTTGACATTCTTAAGCTCGAGTGCTTCGGCCACAGCCTTAACCACATTTATCTTTTTGAGGATAACGTCAATCAGGTAAAACCGCGTTTCGGGAAACAAAATCGCCAGCGGGATTCCCGGAAAACCGCCGCCGGTTCCAACATCCAGAACATAGGTTCCCGGCTCAAATTTCTGCACTTTTGCAATTGCAAGCGAATGCAGCACATGTTTGATGTAAAGCTGATCGATATCCTTACGGGAAATCACATTGATTTTTGCGTTCCAATCGTGGTAAAGCGTTTCAAGCTTCCGGAATTGTTGTTGCTGGATATCGGTCAGTTCGGGAAAATGGCTCAGGATTTCTTCCATATTCAGAATTTTATGTTCGGCATTTATATATAAAGCCACAAAAGTAATGATTTTAGTGATGAAATTTTTATCGGATTTCATCGTTTAACTTCACAAGAATATTTACCTTTGGAAACAATTTTTTATATTAAAAATTCATATGAATACCACAATACCAACGTTCTCAAAACAAGACAGCCTGAAGTTTTTCAGAACTCTTAACTCCCGCGTTAACAATTACTTCAAGGAAAATAACATCCAAAAAACCGGAAACTGGAAACTGCATCTTAAAGCAGTAATCATGTTCATTATTTTTCTTACGCCTTATTTTTTGATCCTTACCTTAAACATGCCTTTTTGGGTTATGTTGCTTCTTTCGGTCGTGATCGGAGTTGGAATGGCCGGAGTTGGAATGAATGTAATGCATGACGGAAACCACGGATCGTATTCAAATAAATCGTGGATCAATAAATTCATGGGTTCTACAATTTATGTTTTAGCCGGAAATGTATACAATTGGCAAGTTCAGCACAATGTTTTACATCACACATACACTAACATTCACGGTCACGATGAAGATTTGGATGCGGGAAGGATTATTCGTTTTACACAAGAAGCAGAATGGCATCGTTTTCATAAATTCCAGCATTATTATTCAGTTTTCCTTTACGGATTATTGACGTTCAATTGGGCGATTACAACCGATTTCAAGCAAATGAGAAGTTACCTGAAACGTAAATTATCATACGGAGAAGCAAAAAGCCCGAAGATTCTTTGGACAACATTAGTAATTACAAAATTAATCTACATTTCTATCTGGATAGTACTTCCAATTGTAATTGGGATTACATGGTGGAAAGTGCTTATCGGATTTTTCGTAATGCATTATACCGCCGGATTGATTTTAAGTATCGTATTCCAATTGGCACACGTAGTGGATGAAACTTCAAATCCGGTCCCGAACGAAGAAGGCGAAATTGAAAACACATGGGCAATCCACCAATTATATACAACAGCTAATTTTGCTCCGAAAAATGCAATTGTAAATTGGTTTACAGGCGGATTGAACCATCAAATCGAGCATCACATTTTTCCAAATATCAGCCACATTCATTATGGTAAAATTGCCGAAATCGTGAAGCAAACCGCTAAAGAATGTAACCTTCCTTATTATGAATTTAAAACGATGCGCAGCGCAGTAATTGCTCACTTCAAGCACTTAAGGGATTTGGGAATGAAACCGGCACTAACTGCATAAAACAAAATCTAACTACAATCAATACAGAATGAATCAATTTTTATCTGAAAGGATTAATAAGCTGTCAACATCGCAGACATTGGCTATGGCCGCTTTAGCACGCGAACTTAAATCACAGGGAAAAGATATCATCAGCCTAAGTTTGGGAGAACCTGATTTCAATACACCTGATTTTATTAAAGAAGCTGCTAAAAAAGCGATTGATGAAAATTACAGTACTTACACGCCTGTTGACGGTTATGCCGATTTAAAAGAAGCCATCTGCCGTAAATTCAAACGCGACAACAACCTTGATTACACTCCGGCAAATATTGTCGTTTCAACAGGAGCAAAACAGGCGCTATATAACATTGCACAAGTAATGCTTAATGATGGCGATGAAGTAATCCTTCCGGCGCCATATTGGGTTTCTTATTATGAAATCATTAAATTATCCGGTGGGATTCCTGTAGAAGTGCCGACTTCTGTCGATACAGATTTCAAAATCACGCCCGAACAGCTAGAAAAAGCAATTACGCCAAAAACAAAGATGATCTGGTACAGTTCGCCTTGTAATCCAAGTGGTTCGGTTTACAGCCGCGAAGAACTTACCGCTTTGGCAAAAGTGTTGGAAAAATACCCGAATATTTTTGTTGTTGCCGATGAGATTTACGAACACATCAATTTCTCAGGAACGTTCTGCAGCGTGGCTTCAATTCCGGGAATGTTCGAAAGAACGGTTACCGTAAACGGTGTCGCAAAAGCATTTGCAATGACTGGCTGGAGAATCGGTTATATCGGCGCTCCCGAATTTATCGCAAAAGCATGTACAAAAATGCAGGGACAGGTAACCAGCGGTGCAAACTCCATCGCGCAAAGAGCAACGATTGCCGCAGTTGATGCCGACCCGAAAGTGTTAAACCATATGGTTGAAGCGTTTCATAAAAGGCGTGACCTCGTTGTTGGACTGATAAAGGAAATTCCGGGTTTCAAACTTAATATTCCTGAAGGTGCATTTTATGTTTTCCCTGATGTTTCCTATTATTTCGGAAAGACATTAAAGGGAAAAACAATCAATAACGCCGATGATTTTTCAATGTTCCTTTTATCAGAAGCTAATGTAGCGACAGTCACGGGCGATGCGTTCGGAAATCCTGACTGCATTCGTTTTTCATACGCAACCAGTGAAGGCTTGCTTACCGAAGCAATGAAAAGAATCAAAGAAGCAGTAGCTTAAACAAAATATGCCTCAAGGAAACTTGGGGCTTTTTTATTTTGAATTTTGAATTATAAATTTTAAATGTGATAATCATTTATAATTCAAAATTTATCATTTAACATTATTTCAAAAAATGAATAAAAAGATACTTTTACTCGGTTCAGGCGAACTCGGAAAAGAGTTCGTCATCGCCGCACAAAGGATCGGGCAAACTGTAATTGCGGTTGATAGTTATGGAAATGCCCCGGCAATGCAGGTTGCGCATCAATTTGAAGTCATCAATATGCTTGATGGTGATGCACTTGATAAAATAGTGGACAAACATAATCCGGACTATATTGTCCCGGAAATAGAAGCGATTCGCACAGAACGTTTTTATGATTATGAAAAACAGGGAATTACCGTAGTCCCATCTGCGAAAGCGGCAAACTTTACAATGAACAGAAAAGCAATCCGTGATCTCGCTGCAAAAGAACTCGGCCTGAAAACTGCGAATTATCGCTATGCAACAACATCTGAAGAATTGCAAAAAGCTGTTGCAAAAGTCGGAATTCCGTGTGTTGTAAAACCGTTGATGTCATCATCCGGAAAAGGACAATCTACAATCAAATCTGAAGACGACATTGAAAAAGCATGGAATTATGCGGTTGAAGGTTCACGTGGTGATGTGATTGAAGTAATCGTTGAGGCATTCGTGAAATTCAATTCTGAGATCACGCTTTTGACCGTTACACAACATAATGCACCAACATTATTTTGCGCCCCGATCGGGCATCGCCAGGAACGCGGCGATTACCAGGAAAGCTGGCAACCGGCAAGAGTTTCTGATAAGGATCTATTTGAAGCGCAGGACATGGCCGAAAAAGTTACTGAAGCTTTAGGCGGCGCAGGATTATTCGGCGTTGAGTTTTTCCTTGCAGATGATGGTGTTTATTTCTCAGAATTATCGCCACGGCCGCATGACACCGGAATGGTAACTTTAGCCGGGACACAAAACTTCAATGAGTTCGAATTGCATCTCCGTGCGATTTTAGGGTTACCGATTTTCGAAATCAAACTGGAAAAAGCCGGAGCAAGTGCTGTAATCTTGGCATCTGAAAACTCAAATGATCCAACATTTAGCGGAATTGAAAAAATAGCTTCGCTCCCAAAGACAGATTTTCGTATTTTTGGAAAACCAACTTCACGCCCTTACAGAAGAATGGGCGTTGCCTTAACAAGCGATTCCCTTGAAACTCCAATTGAAGAAGTTGCCGCAAGGGCAGTTGATGCCGCAAAATTAGTAACTGTAAATTCTTAAATTATGAAGAACATACTTCCTATCGTATTTTTTATCGCTGCATTTTCAATGAATGCACAGAACACCCAAGGCAAAGCCGAATTGAGCGAAGCTAAAAAAACATTCAAAAACGAAACTGTTGAAGCTTCCTGCGGGCAATGTAATTTTGGCATTAAAGGAAAAAGCGGCTGTGACCTGGCGGTTCGTATTGACGGAAAATCATATTTCGTTGACGGGACAAAACTTGACAATCATGGCGATGCCCATGCGAAAGACGGATTTTGTTCAGTTATACGCAAAGCCGTCGTAAGCGGTGAAATTGTTGACAATAGATTCAAATCGACCGAATTTCAGTTGCTTCCAATAACAAAAGAGAAAAAACAGAAATAAAAGAAGCGCTGTTATGCGTTTAAAACTACCATAAATGGTAATTGCCGGACAATCGAAATTTTAATGATCGGTTTTTGTTAAAATTGAATGCTTCATTTTTCATCAAATTTAATCTGATTATATTTGATTTCACGACAGAGTCTTTTATTGAAGGCTTTTTGGTTTTTTATATATAATCTATGGGAGCTTTTGTTATCAGCAAGCGGTTTAATGACCAATATAAGTTTGTGTTTACTTCTCGAAAAGGAAAAGCAATTTTCAGCAGTTTTGGATATGAGCTAAAGTTTGAATGCGAAGAAGCAATTGAGATTTTTAAAGCCAACCTGGGAAGCGTAACATACGCCAAGCAGAAATCCCCGGGTGGAAAATATTTTTTCAAGCTGTTGATTGATGACGCTTTTTTTGCCATAAGCAGGAAATATTCAACAGAATTGAGAATGCAAAAAGGAATCGATGAAATTGGCGAATGGGCTCACAAGTCCGAAGTATTGGATTTTTGTGAAAACAATTTCATCTTTGATTGATTTTATATAAAATAAAAAGCCCCACAAATTGTGGGGCTTTTAAAAATCTTTAGAGCGAGTCTAATTATTTTTTTTCAACTTCAGTAGCTTCAACAGGAGCTTCAACAACAGTTGTATCAGCAACTACTTCTGGAGTTACTTCAGGAGCAACAACTTCTTCAGTTGTTTCAACAGGAGCCTCAGCAGCTTTGTCTTTACAAGATACTACAGTTAATGTAGCGATAACAGCTAAACTTAAAAATACTTTTTTCATCTTACTTAATTATAAAAGGTTAATTATTAATTCGATGCAAAGATATAAATTTTTTAATATGGAAAATTATTTTTCAAATTATTTTTCAAAAATAAACTTTGCAACGGAAAATTTATTTACAAACACCGTGCCAAAGTTTAAAATTCTGTTAAAAAAATTTAATTTTTTCGATAATCGAATGTAACACAATTAAAGTATTGGAATTCAGGTTTTTATTTTTTCTTTGGGTGGACTAATTTTAGTTCGTTTATTATATTTTGAGCTCCGGCATATTTATCAATGATAAAAAGAATGTACCTAACATCGACCATTATGTTCCTGCAAATAGCCGGATCATAATAAATATCGCTCATTGTGCCTTCCCAGACACGGTCAAAATTTAGCCCGATTAAGTTTCCTTTCGCATCAATTGCCGGGCTTCCTGAGTTTCCTCCTGTTGTATGGTTTGTTCCGATAAAACAAACCGGCATTTTACCCTTTTCTGCATAAGGCCCGAAATCTTTATTGTTATACAAGTCAATTAATTTCTGTGGAACATCGAATTCATAATCACCGGGGATGTATTTTTCCAACACGCCGTCTAAATAGGTTTTCTCGGCATAAGTAGTTGCGTCTTTTGGTTCATATCCTTTTACTTTTCCATAAGTCACACGCAATGTGCTGTTTGCATCAGGAAACATCCTTGGATCTTTGCCAATTTCTAAAAGCGCTTTGATATATGTACGCTGTAAAGCTGTAATTTTCATATTCAGTTCTTCATATTTTGGGAATACTTGCTTTAGGTAAGCGTCTGCGATTTCTTTAACAACCTGAAAAGCTTTGTCATTATTCAGATTTGCAAGGACTGTTTTTGTATCGCCATTCAATAATTGCTTCAACCCGTCATAATTGGTCAGCTTCGATTGGCTGTAAACTTCAGAAGTTAATTTTTTAGTGTCAATATCAGATAAACCTGCCGGTAGAAACTGTTTCGGGGATTTTGTGATGTACAAATCAATCAGTTGCTCAAAAACTTTCTCATCCACATTTTTATTGAAATCTTTATAAAAATCGCCTAATCCATTGGCAAGGTTATTTTTCCTGTCGGTAAACGCCTGCTCGCCTCTTGTGTTGTAAATCTGCTCTAACTGATAGAGTTTATATGTAACCGTGAGCAATTCGGTGTTGCGCAAAACAGTTTCGTTGAAATATTCACGCGCTAAAGCGTAAGGAGCGATTTCAGTATAATTTTTTTCAAAATCAGAAAGCAGGTTCCCATATTCTGCCTGTTTTCCGGCTTTGGCAACTTTGTTCTGAAATTCCTTTTCGTTTTTCCTTTTGATGGAAACAGCATTTGATTTTTTCAAGCCTTGGGTTTCACCCGACCATTTTTTCCAGTAATTTGCAATCGATGCATATTTTGATGCATATTGAATTTTGATAGCATTGTCTTTTCGCATGAAACCATCGGTAACTTTAAGCGCACGGTCGCGGATTTCAACTTTCGCCGGATTCAGTTCATTTACAATTTGCTGAACGGCAATTGCAGGCAAATATTCAGTTGTCCTTCCGGGGTAACCAAAAACCAGCGTAAAATCGTCTTTTGCCACGCCGTCAAGTGAAATCGGCAGGAAATGTTTTGGAGTGTAAGGCACATTGTCTTTTGAATAAACTGCCGGACGGTTATTCTTGTCGGCATAAATCCTGAAAAGCATAAAATCGCCTGTGTGCCTTGGCCAAACCCAATTATCAGTATCAGATCCGAATTTTCCTATTGATGATGGCGGCGCGCCTACCATTCTGATATCTTTAAAAGTTTCGGTTACATATAAAAGGTACTGGTTTCCTTCATAAAAATTCTTTACCATATTATCCTGCCAGCTTTCTTTTGGGAAAGATGCGATAAGCGCGGTTGTGTTTTCCTTTATTCTTTTTTGCTTATCAGCTTCAGATGCCAACGATTCGGTTCCTTCAAGGATTTGTTTCGTAACATCTTCAATCTTTACGATAAAAGTAACAACCAGATCTTTGTTTGGCAATTCGTCTTCCATTTTATAAGCCCAAAAACCATTGGTTATATAATCGTTCTCAACGCTTGAATGCGACTGGATTTCATCAAAACCACAATGATGGTTGGTTAACAAAAGTCCTTTCGGGGAAATCACTTCCGAAGTACAGCCGCCATTAAAATGCGGAACGGCATCTTTCAAACTCGATTTGTTCACGTCATAAATATCCGCAGCCGACATTTTCATTCCGAGGCTTTTCATTTCCTTTTCGTTCATTCCTTTCAGGAGCGAAGGAATCCACATTCCGCCTTGCTGCGCCTGCGTTTGGATAACAAATAATAAGAGGAAGATTTTTATAAATTTCATGGTAGCTGATTATGATTATTTAATTTTGATCTGCATCAGATTTCGCTTATGATGCGAAAATCCGGCGGCAATATACAATTTCTGTGCATTTGAATTGTGATGTTCGACTTCAAGATAGAGCAATTTTAACGATAATTTGGCAGCTTCAGCTTTTAGGAACCCGATTGAAAACTTCCCGATTCCTTTTCCGCGGAAGCTTTCCTTAATATATAACTCGTCAATAAAAGCGATTTTTCCGCCGTATTCAAAACTGAAAATGAACGTGAGGATGCAATAGCCGGCGACTTCATTTTCAAAATAAATGAGCCAGGCTTTTCCAAGGTTTTCATCCGAAATAAATTCTGAAAACAATTTTCCGGATGTTTCCACATTTATCGGATAACCGTCAATTGCATAAAATTTTTCCATCATCGAAACGATTTCCGGAATGTGATTTTGGGTTATGGGTTTAAACGTAATCATTTGCAATATGATTCAGGATTACATTTGTCGCGTTCTTGTTCATTTGTACGAAAGTGCTGCAAATATGGCCTTTTTCAAAACGCACATCTTCATTTGAAATCAGATTATCAAACGCTTCAGCCATTTCATTTTGGTTCGAAATCACAACGCAACCATCCATATTTACCAACGCTGTTGCTTCTGCAAAATGACTGAAATTCGGGCCAATAACAATCGGAACGCCAAAAGTTGCAGGCTCTAAAATGTTGTGAACGCCCGGATTTCCGAAACCGCCGCCAACATACGCAATATCGGCATAGCTGTAAATTTTGGTAAGAATCCCAATCGTATCTATAATCAGCACATCAAAACCGGCTAAATCTTTGTTTTCTTTTTCAGAAAATAGAATTGCTTTTTTTGAAATGGAATTTTGCAATTGCAGGATTTGCTCTGCTTTAATATTGTGTGGCGCAATAATGAATTTGCAGTTTTGTGTCGTCGAATTAATATAGCCTACAAGTAAATTTTCATCTTTTGGCCATGAACTTCCA
>CAZSDN010000054.1:0-9899 GCA_964605595.1 uncultured Flavobacterium sp.
TTTTTTCATTCGATAAAATATAGGATTGTAATGTATTAAGTGCATTATAGAAAAAATGCGGATTCATTTGCGATTTTATAGCCTTTATTTTTGACTGATTTAAATTGTTTTCGAGCGCCACTTTTTCTAAAATGCGGTTGTTTCTAGATTGTATTTTTCGGATTCGGTTCTTGTAAAACAAATGGATTCCATAAAAACAAATCACTATAATAAAAGTAATGAACCACCATTTTGCCCAGAGCGGACTTTCTATTTTTATTTGGATAATTGTTGGCGAAGTGTCATTTTCAGAGGTTTTGAAAGCAATCGTATAATCACCTGAAGCCAGTGCGTTCAAAGTTAAACTGCGGTTATTGCTTTCAATTTTTTGCCAAATCCCGTTATTGATAGAATAGAAAATCGGAGTGTTCGGACTTTGCAGAAACGAGATCACAGCGTACGCTATTTCAATGTTGTTTTGGTCATGATCCAGATTGATAAGCTTGTCTAATGAAACATTTTTGTTGTTTACCAGAACTTGTTGGAGTAGGAATTTCGGCGGTTTTGAAATTGGAAAAGCCGATTTGTCAATGCTTATAATTCCTTTTGAAGTTGCCAATAATAAATTGTTTTCTTTTATGAGAATGTCATTGATTTCAACATTAGAATTACTATTAAAAATTGGTTGGCTCATGCCGGTTTTGAAATCATAACTAATAATATTTCCTGACGTGATCAAATAAAGCGTTTCATCAATACGCTTTATTTTAAGCAGTAAATTAGTATTTTTTTCACTGCTGTAAATAGTTTTTATCTGATGATTTTCCGGATTTATTTCGATCAAATTATTATTTGTTGTCAGGCCAAAAAGCGAATTCTTATAAAAGCAGATTTTAGAAAGATGAATTGGTTTTTTATTGGATTTGATTTCGGTTGCGATTCCGTT
The DNA here is from genome assembly GCA_964605595.1 of uncultured Flavobacterium sp. Lineage (GTDB taxonomy): Bacteria > Bacteroidota > Bacteroidia > Flavobacteriales > Flavobacteriaceae > Flavobacterium. The sequence continues at coordinate 926 of CAZSDN010000054.1, forward strand.
TTTAAATTGATATATCCCCAAATTCGTCGCAAAATACAGCACTTTATTCAAACTGTCATAAGCTACAGATTTTCCTCTAACACCCGAAATAAATGAAGAATAATCCATTTTTAAGCCCGATTTTTTTATGAATTTTTGATGGGTTGAATTCCAATAGCTTTCTCCATCTTTAATCTTTATCAAACCACAGTTTCCGCTCGCCGCATATGCATAATAACAGTTGTCAATAATTTGAAGTTGCTTGATGGCTACAATGTCTTCCATCAGGATTTCACCTTTAGCATTGACTGTTTTAAATGTATTTGAAGTAAAGCTTAACTGATTTATTGCCGGATTCGACGATAGATTGATAACGCTGTGATTCGAATTTCCGTTATAAATAACCTGCTGCTTTTTCAAGTTATTAACCTTTACCAGTTTGTCGTTTTCTGTTCCATAAAAAAGGATCCCGTTCATTTGCTCAAAAACAGTAGGTGTTGCAATCGTCGGATATAGAACGTTGCCAAAATGCGGAATATAAAGCACTCCGGCATTTAATGTTGAAATCCAATAACCGTTGTTTTTATCTTTATATATCGAGGAAATATTGAAATCTTCAAAGTATTTTTCGGTTTTAGGTTTATCTGCATTCAAATTGATTTTTAATAATCCGGTAGTCGTTGAAAACCAATTGGACTGATTTTCAGGAGAAACATTTTGAGTGAAATTAAAAGTGTCATCGATCTTTTTCATCGTAAACGTTCCATTTTTAAAAACACAGTAATCATTAGAATATTTAGATATAATTAGCAAATCTTCAGCAGTTACAGAAAGTATCCCGCCATTGAATTTTTCCTTGATTTCGTTGGGAATGCTTTGTTTTCTGATATCCGAAGCAGATCGAACCTCAAATAAAAAATCTGAAAATATAAATAATGAGTTTCCTTTTTTCTGAATTCCCAGGATGAATGTGGTATCAAAAGACAAAACTTTGACTTTTTTCAGTGTCTTTAAATCAAGAAAAACCAGTTTGTTTTTTTCCAAGTAGACCAATTGATTATTTATTATATTGAACTTGTGGTAGCCGATTGGTTCGTTGATTTCCAGAACGTTTAGCTTACCTTTTTCTACATAATAAAGGTTTCCGTCAAAGTTGCAATACCAAATCCGCCCAAAACTGTCTTCAACGATATTTGAACCGGCCTTCGAGGTTTGTTCATCATTATAGTAAGTTTTAAACTGATGTCCGTCAAAACTGCAAATCCCGTCATTGGTTGCCAGCCATATCATTTCATTTTTATCCTGAAAAATGTCATAAACGGTATTGTCGGGCAAACCGTTCGTTTTATTTATAACATGGTAATAAGGGTTTTGCCCAAACAAGATTTGGAAACAAAACAACAGCATAAATGAATGGAATTTCAAATGTTTTTGTATTTGCAGCAAACATATAAAAATAAAGTAAAAATGCTTCCGCCAGTTTAGCAAACTGGTTTTATAATTTGCAAACCCTCTATTTTGCATGTTCGTTAACTCAAAAAAGGCTTTCGTAAACTGAGCAATAAAAAGGAAAAAAGTTGAAAGTAAGTTTGTGTGAATTTTAAATTTATAATTTATGAAAACAAAATTACTAAGCTTATTGTTCCTTGTTTTTGCGGCTGCAAATTCACAGACAATCACAACAATGGCAGGTTCTGCCGAAGGTTATGCCGAAGGCACCGGAGCAGCGGCTTTATTTAACCGCCCGTACGGAATTGCTTTTGACGGTGGCGGCGCAGTTGTCATTGCGGATCAGGGAAATTATAAAGTACGCAAAGTATTTTCTAATAATTCAACGTCTTTATTAGCCGGAAGCAACTATGGCAATGTTGACGCAACTGGCGCGGCAGCTAAATTCGGAACCGTGACAGCGGTAGCCCGCGACGGATTTAACAACACATTTGTTTGTGATGCGGAAAATAACAGCATCAGGAAAATCACCGCAAGCGGTGTTGTTACAACGCTTGCCGGAGGAACATCAGGCACTGCGGACGGAATAGGAACCAACGCACAATTTAACAGGCCGTATGGATTGACTATCGATGCCGCCGGGAATTTATATGTTTCGGATACGTTTAACCACAGGATCAGGAAAGTAACGCCAGCCGGCGTAGTAACAACTTTGGCAGGAAGCACACAGGGCTTTACAAATGGTACAGGCGAGGAAGCTCAGTTTACTCATCCGTTTGGAATTGCGGTAGATGCGGCCGGAAATGTTTTTGTTGGCGAAGGCCCGAGAATCAGAAAAATAACCGCTGCCGGTGTCGTGACAACTTTTGCGGGTGGAAATGCCGGATTTTCAAATGGGAACGGAACTTCGGCTCAATTCCAAAACGGGCTTAACGGAATTGCAATTGATAATTCAGGAAATTTATTTATTACCGACGCTTTTAATTACAGGATCCGGAAGATAACGCCATCTGGCGATGTAACAACTTATGCGGGTTTGGGGTATTCAGGAACCACGGATGGTGATGTTTCTGTGGCAAATTTCAGCGAACTTTCGGGTATTGCTATAGACAAAGCAAATAACATTCTTTACATAACCGATTATGGCAATAACAGGATTCGAAAAATAACGCCTGCGGCTCCGGCGACTTTACCCTTGATTTCAGGCGTAAGCGCAACCGTAGTTCAAAATTCGGCAACAATATACTATACATTGACCCCGAATAATGGTGCCACAACATCTGTTGTAAAATATGGATTGGCAAGTGATAATCTGACAGGTCAGGTTATGGGATTTTCTGCAAACGGAAATACGCCCGCAGCAGGAAGCGCGCCTATTAATACCTTACAGCCAAATACATTATATTATTATCAGGTTGAAGCTACAAATTCTGCCGGGACAGTATCAAGCAGCGTTGGCAGTTTTATGACACTCGAAGTTCCTGTACCTGCTACATTTCCAGTTGAATATGATTTTGAAAATGGGTTAAACAGCGTAAGCGGGAATATGCCTTTTGCAAGCAATTCGGGAGTATCTTTTGTAACTGACCGGCATGGAAACGCAAACGGTGCTGTTAATATTAACAATACAGGGACAACAGCTACCATTGTGGGATTGCCCTACGGAAGTGCGGAAAGATCAGTATCGCTCTGGATAAAATTAAATAGTATCAGGCCAGATTACAACTTTTTATATAGCTACGGAACGCCGGGAAACCCTGAAGGAGCCTTTCTAACACCGGCTTCTGTAATACATTTTGCTCCAAGTAATAATTCGGCTTTGGCTCATGGTACAGGCAATTGGTATCATTTTGTGTTTACTTATAATGGAACAACTTCAAAGATCTATCGCAATGGGACATTGATCAGCACTTTTGATGTAACACGAAATACAGCAAACAATTCAGATATTTTCAGGTTAGGGCTTTCAGAAGGCGGTGCCGCAAGTTATTTTAACGGAGCAATAGATGATTTGAAAATTTACAATATAGCCCTTACAGATGCAGATGTTGCAAGCCTGTATGCCAATAATTCGTTGGCGACGGAGGATTTTACTTTAAGAAACAAAATCAGATTATACCCTAATCCGGTTCGGGATGTTTTGAACGTAGAGGCGACTTTGAATATTCAATCTGTTGAAATTTTCAATACTCAAGGGCAAAAGATTTTAGCATCGTCTGAAAATCAAATCAATGTTACTCATTTAAAAGCCGGAATTTATTTGGTTAAGATTAAAGACAGCAATAACCAGGTTTCAACTAATAAAATAGTAATTAAGTAATTCCGAGGTTATTCTTACTCACTACTTATTGTGATTAATATCGGTTTGTGTTTGGTTTAGGAAGCTGTTCAGTAAAAATAAATTGGTAAACAACCTAATTTTACTTGGACACTTCCTATTTTTTAATAGCAACAAGCCTTCTTACAATCATCGCTTGCATTCTTTTTAATTAAAACTATCTTTGCCATAATAGAAATGTCAAATAAAAAAACACATACTTATGTCAGACGATAAGAAAGTCATATTTTCAATGCAGCGCGTCAGCAAGACGTACCAAAGCAGCGACAAACAAGTTTTAAAGAATATCTACCTGAGTTTTTTCTACGGAGCTAAAATCGGTATACTTGGTCTGAACGGTTCAGGAAAATCTTCGCTTTTGCGAATTATCGCCGGAGTTGATAAGAATTACCAAGGCGATGTTGTTTTCGCACCGGGTTATACTGTAGGCTATTTAGAACAGGAGCCAATCCTTGACGATAGTAAAACAGTAATTGAAATTGTTCGCGAAGGTGTTGCTGAAACCATGGCAGTTTTAGAAGAATACAACCAAATTAATGATTTATTTGGTCTTCCCGAGAATTACGAAAATCAGGATAAAATGGATAAATTGATGGATCGTCAGGCTGCCTTACAAGACAAGATTGATGCATTGGGTGCTTGGGAAATCGATACTAAACTCGAAATCGCAATGGATGCTTTGCGTACGCCGGAAGGTGATACACCAATCAAAAACCTTTCAGGTGGAGAGCGTCGCCGTGTAGCTTTATGCCGTTTGTTATTACAACAACCTGACGTTTTATTACTCGATGAACCAACCAACCACCTCGATGCCGAAAGTGTTCTGTGGTTAGAACAACATCTGGCGCAATATGCCGGAACTGTAATTGCCGTTACGCACGACCGCTATTTTCTTGATAATGTTGCCGGTTGGATTCTTGAATTGGATAGAGGAGAAGGTATTCCGTGGAAAGGAAACTATTCTTCATGGCTTGACCAGAAATCGGTTCGTATGGCGCAGGAAGAGAAAGTGGCTTCAAAAAGAAGAAAAACCCTTGAACGTGAGCTCGACTGGGTTCGTCAGGGAGCTAAAGGACGACAAACCAAGCAAAAGGCACGTCTGCAAAACTACGACAAGCTTCTTAACGAAGACCAAAAACAACTCGACGAAAACCTTGAGATCTACATCCCGAACGGTCCGCGTTTAGGAACAAACGTAATCGAGGCAAAAGGCGTTGCTAAAGCTTTCGGAGAAAAACTATTATACGATAACCTGAATTTTACTTTGCCACAAGCGGGAATCGTTGGAATCATCGGGCCGAACGGCGCAGGAAAATCTACAATCTTTAAAATGATTATGGATGAGCAAAAACCTGATTCCGGTGCATTCTCGATCGGTGAAACGGTAAAGATTGCTTATGTTGATCAGTCGCACTCCAATATAAATCCTGATAAATCCATTTGGGAAAATTTTGCCGATGGTCAGGAGCTGATTATGATGGGTGGAAGACAAGTAAATTCACGTGCTTATTTAAGCCGTTTCAATTTCGGTGGAAGCGACCAGAATAAAAAAGTTTCAATGTTATCCGGTGGTGAGCGTAACCGTTTGCACCTTGCAATGACTTTAAAGGAAGAAGGAAACGTACTGCTATTAGATGAGCCTACGAACGACCTTGACATCAATACGCTCCGTGCTCTTGAGGAAGGTTTGGAGAATTTTGCGGGTTGTGCCGTAATCATCTCGCACGACCGTTGGTTCCTCGATAGAATCTGTACGCACATCCTGGCTTTCGAAGGAAACTCTGAAGTTTATTATTTTGAAGGTGGTTTCTCTGATTACGAAGAAAACAAAAAGAAACGTCTTGGCGGTGATCTGACCCCGAAACGTATCAAATACAGAAAATTGATCCGCGACTAAATCTTAGTTTCGACTTTTAGATAATAACCTGCTGTAAAAATTACAACAGGTTTTTTTTATTTCAGAAATTGTATGATCACAGTGAAAATTGAAAACCTGAGGACTTTATTTGCCCTATATTTTTACCTAACAAGGCGCAAATGACTGCCGCAATAATGCTACATAGTTGTTCGCTAAATATTAACCCATGCTGTATGCATGCCTATTTCTCTACCCATTCCCGAAATCCAGCCGTTTGGCTTTGACTGGTTTTGAGGTGATACTTGTAATCTTTTAATTTGATAGCCAGTGTATTTTTGTTGTACCGTTCTATTTTTTCGATATAGGGCTTGTGGACAAGTTCGCCTCGATTGATACGGTAAAAGTTCGAAGGATCGAGTTGTTCTTCTATTTCCTTTAATGTAGGTTCGGACAGCAAATGTTTTTTACCTTGATGATCGTGAGCAAACACGACGCCCTCACTGGCCTCAAAAAACAAAATGGTTTCCGTGTCCAAAAAGTAAATTCCCTGATGCGTGTTGACGGTAAAACGCTTCTTGTAGGACTTATTTGTAAAATTTTGCCGGATAAGCTGGGTCAAATTGACAATGGCATCCTGTTCTTCTGAATCGGAATGTCTAAGTAAGACAAATTTATCCCAGGCTTTTTTAAAACGCTCTTTTGAAAAGGGTTTCAACAGATAAGCAATACCATTTCCGTCAAAGGCATCCATCCAGAATTGGTCATAAGCCGTAGTGAAAATTATGGGGCAGGTAAGGGAAACTTGTCCGTAAATTTCAAAAGCATTGCCATCCAAAAGTTCAATATCGGAAAAAATAAGGTCGGGTTGGCTGTGGCTCAAAAATTCAATACCAGATTGTACGGTGTCCAATTCGGCCACGATTTCAGTCGGTGAACCTAACTCTTCGATAAAGCGTCTGAGTTTTTTCCTTGCCGGAATTTCGTCTTCTATGATGAGGATTTTTATCATACGTCTTGCTTGTGGATTATAGGAACACAAACTGAAAAAATATTTTCCGTTTGATGAATTTCTATCGGCTTTTGAGAAAGTAGCCTGTATTGTTGTTTTAGATTTTTCAATGCCCTTCCTGACGCTGGCTTGCTGTTTCGTTTCTGATTGATATTGTTGGAAACAGAGATATCTGCATCAGTCTTCATTTGGATGAAAATCGGATTTTCTTTCGTTCCCAGATTGTGTTGCACAGCATTTTCAACGAGTAATTGCAAGGTCATCGGAACAATAAAACCGTTTGTGTTTTTATTTTCGATTTGCAGTTGATAGGCGTTTCCGTATTTGTGATGGACGAGTTTGAAATATTGCCGGGCAAAATCTATCTCTTCCTGAATAGGAATCAATTCTTTATCTGTTGATTGCAAAACGTAACGGTAAATTTCAGCAAATTCATTCAGGAAATCCGAAGCTTTGTCTTTGTCCTCTTCAATCAACTGATCCAATACGTTCAAGTTGTTAAACATGAAATGCGGGTTGAGCTGGTTCTTGAGCTGGTTGATTTTGCTTTCCGCCAATGCTTCATTGTAGGTTGCAAGTTTTTGCTGTTGCTTCCTATTGTCTTGATAATAGTAGTAGGCAAGAAAAAAACTACCGTAAATGAATCCGTCTAGGAAATGTGAAAATAGCGTAATCGTCAACGTATGCGGATTAAAATTTCGTGCCACATTGTCAAATGCGAATGCAATCAAGAATCCGATCAGCAGCATTGAAATTACAAAAACAAGCATTGATGAGCCGAAAATTTTCAGCATTGTGCCTGTATCAAAAGCATCATTTTTTTGCCATTTTCGGATAAAGAAAAGGATGATCAGGAACAAAATACCCGCTCCCGTCAATGTTGCCAGTGCAGCTTCGGGGGTAAATGTATAAGCGTTGATTTGCTGTCTTACCACAATGCGGGTATAAATCGAATGTAAATAGGCAAATAACAAAATGAACAGCAGGAAGCCGCGGTGTTCGTTAATTTTATGGATGAAATTTTTCATGGAAATTTTGATAGGGCAAGTTACAAAAAAACAGTCCTATGATTCCACAGGACTGCTTTCTATGATGCGTATTTAATTTTTCGTCTCCGGAAAAGAGGCGATCGTATTTCCTTTATCATCTAAGAAATCGAGTTTTGCATTGTTTTCCTTGTCTACATAAAACATTGCTCTGGGCGTTCCCTTATCATCGAAAAGAAACAGTCCGTTATTTTGGCTTCTTGATTTGCCAAGCATTACACGGGGAACGCCGCCTATTAAACCTTGTGCTTCATATTCTCTGTATTTTTCCTCCATCATTTTCAGATCTTTTTTGCGGAGTACTTCCAGCTCTTTCATAATTTCCATGGATTTAAGCTGCGACTCTTTACTTGGTCTATCGTTGAATGCCAGCGTACTGCTCACAAATCTGTTGTCGCCCTTTCCCATATCCTGCGTCAATAGTTGCATTACCTGGTCGCCATCGTACTGATCGTAAGTAAGGGAAAGCCCTGCCGAATGTCCTTTTTCATTTTTCTTACCGTCGTAGATGAATCCGCCTGCTTCGATGCCGTCTTCGTTGAAGAACAGCATTCCTGAGCGCTTCTTGCGGTCGGCATTGGTTGGGCGATTGTTGATTTTGTCACTTCCGTTTGGGAAACGCTCTACATTAGTAATAACCATTTTTACCGTGCCGTCTTTTTCTACGATGTTAATGCGTTCAACATCAATCTCACTGAATTTTTGGTTGCCCAATTTTTTGAACGCGGATGTCGCAAGTATGGTTACGCTAATAGCCGTAACTGCAGCGAATGTTCTCAAAAATACAAGTTCTCTTTTCATCTCTTTTTAATTTTAGTTTGATGAGACAAAAGTATTACTACGTTATTGCATCCCCAATCACAAAACAATGAGTGCAGGAAAAAAATGAACAAACTAAGGAAAATGCGGATTGAAAAACCTTTCATTTATCTTACTATGGATTTGTATTCGTCTGAATGAGATATAGGTTTAGGAAGATGACAAAAAAAGCACTCCAAATTTGGAAGGTTTGGTTCAGGCTTTAGATGTTTTCCTAAAAGTTTTTCCAACCCTAAAGAAGTTTGAGGTACACAGTATTCAGCTATCCCTGAAATATACCTCATGGTTAGGACTCTAAAATATGTCAAAGTAGTTTAACGATAGGTTAAAATAAATACATATTTAGAATATAATTTTTAGATTTATGTAAAAACCAAACATTATGAAAAAGAAAGGGCCCGCCAAATACTGGCATCTTTTAAAAACTACATTTACAGAATTTACAGTATCCACAATTACAGAGGTTCATCGAGTCA
>CAZSDN010000054.1:9909-17588 GCA_964605595.1 uncultured Flavobacterium sp.
CATTTACAGAATTTGATAATGACAACGCCATAAAATTAAGCGCTTCATTGTCTTATTATACGATATTTTCGCTTCCGCCGCTGATTATCATTATCCTTTGGATTTGTGGGTTCTTCTTTGGGGAAGATGCTGTCAAAGGTGAATTCTTCGGACAAATAAATGGTTTAGTAGGAAATGACGCCGCTATCCAGATTCAGGAAACTATCAAGAATATTGAATTATCTGATAGTAATGTTTTTGCCGCAATCGTAGGTGGTGTAATGTTGCTTGTGGGTGCATCCAGCGTTTTTGCCGAAATACAGAGTTCCATAAACTACATTTGGGGTTTAAAAGCCAAGCCGAATAAAGGCTTTATGAAATTCATCACAAACCGCCTGATGTCATTTTCAATGATTGCATCGGTAGGGTTTCTGCTTTTGGTGAGTTTAACATTAAATGCAGTGATGGACGCGCTCAACTCACGCTTACTGGTTTATTTTCCGGATGTTACCATTTATCTGATTTATGTATTGAATATCCTTATTCTCTTTGTAAGTACAACAATTCTTTTTGCTATAATATTCAAAGCGCTTCCCGATGGAACTATGGCTTGGAAAGATACTTTAATAGGTTCATCCGTGACTTCCGTATTATTTATGCTCGGTAAGTTTGCTATCGGATTTTATCTTGGTAATTCGACCGTAGCTTCAGTTTATGGAGCAGCGGGTTCTGTAGTGATCATCCTGGTTTGGGTATATTATTCGGCTATAATTTTATATTTCGGAGCAGAATTTACCAAAGTTTACGCCCAAATCTATGGCAAGAAAATCATCCCGAACGATTATGCAGTAGAAATCCAGAAAGAAGTTTTTGAGATAGAAGATGTAAAGGATATGTAATTAGTTGAAAAACGACTTTATTTTATTTCAATGTCTAATTGCCTTCCTTCGTCTTTGGCTTTCTTGTCTGTTGCTGTTCCTACCGCCATTCCGATAGCTAATCCGATTGGCAAACCAATTCCCAAAAATACCATATTTCCTAAACTTAATCCTAAAACAACTCCTGCCGGTAAACCAAAGGCCGACATTCCAAGTGCGGCCCATAAATTCCTGTAGTAGTTAATTGGAACTATTTTCAACTCTTTTTCAACTAAAGTTATTATTTTGGATTGTCTTTTTTTTATGAAATTGAGTAGTTTTTTTCCAGTTAGAGAAGAAGAATTTACTTCAGAAATTTCAGAATTAATTTTTACGATTATATCATTAGGAAGTTTTTTTTGACTTAGTATTTCCAGCAGTTTTTGTAATTGAGTATGTGCATTGTTTAGTTTAATGTCATTTTTAATAACATCGTCATTTAAAATCAATTTGTTAATTTCCATAAATATTAGTTTTAAGCTTTGTTTGGATTTGAGCGATGGTTTTCAGGCAAAGCAATTTGGCCAGCCGGACAAGAACGAAATTAAGAAAAAAACGCTACATTGCGGTTAGTTTAGGTAATTACCACAATTCTGTCTCATTTTTGAAAATGAACTCAATGCTTGGTTGAGGAATTATTGAAATTTCCCTTCCGTTTAGAAATTTCAAAACCATTTTATTTTGATTGCGCCCTAACTTTTTTTGATAAACTATAAGAGAATTATTATCCTTGAAGTCGTTTGGTTTTCTTCCATTAATACTAATTACCTCATCATTTAATTGGATATCCTTATCAATAGTATTGGAATTGGAAATTATTTGTGCGATCCTGAATTTTCCTTCCGCAAGAAGTATAGCGTATCCATGCATTTTATCCGAAGTGTAGGTATTTGGTTTGGCTCTCGCTGAGAGGGCATATACGGTGTCACTACTAGTATTTATTACAACATTGTACTGTTTTCTAAATATTGTATTTCCGATTATTATATTTGGAGTAAATCTTGAAAAAGATATTTTAGGCCGTAAATCAAGTTTTTTATCCGCAAGTTCCCAAGTGAAATTATCTTTAATAGTATAAATAGTGTCAATTGGAGCCAAGCCGCTTACGCTAACAGAGTTTTGGCCAATAGCTTTAGCGGCTTTTGCATTTGAAAAGTGTTTTGCGTTTGCTTTATTTATTTCAATATCATCGCTTGTGCAGCCAAAATCGATTAAACACTCTGTTTTAATATCATTAAAAGCAATAGGCATAATGTGGCTGTTATTGACTGCGATTTTAAATGGTAAAACCAAATTATTCGGGTCAATCGTAAAGGGTTGCTCGGAAATTTCGAGATAGTTTTTATCAAAATTAAATCTCCAATTAAGTTTATTGATAATAGAAGCACCCAAAACGCCATCTATTTTTAATCTTTTAGTCAGCGTAGCAGTCTTGGAGTCAAACACTATAAAAGGTGTATTTGAAATGGTAATTCCCTTTATTTCTATTTTCGGGCTCACCAAAAAAGCGGTATTTATTTTGGCGTTATTTCCATCAATAAAATTAATAGTATTGGTGGTATTGCCGTACTTTAAAAATCGGTACGCTTGAACAAGAGAATTATCGATGCCTGAAATTGAAAAGCCATTATCCCACATAAAAGTAGCGTTATTGCCATTAACCTTTACTTTCAACAATATCAGGTCATTCCATATCTCAATAGGAACTTTAACTGTTTTTCCTTTTGTAGTTACAGTTCCTGAATATGCAAATTCTAAAAATTCTTCAGTAGTTTGAGCCTGTAGTGTATTAAAAGGAAAAAACAAGGAAACAATTAAAATAGTGAAAATGTTTAATTTCATAATTGTACTCTTGAGAGTTTTATTATTGCTTTACAGAAATGTCCTGTACGTAACGAAGTTAAAAAATAAAAACGGACTTCTAACAAAACGAGCAATAGTAAAACCCGGGCTTGTGATTTAGCTAAACCGCAATACCGGCAGTCTTTATTTTAGCCGTTCTAAAACTCCTTTTCGTTTTACAATGTTTTTATAATCCCATTGAATTTCAATTGATTTTTCGAGCCAGCGTTTTAAATCCGTAGTGTTGATTTCTTCTGCCGAATTGTAGAAAATGGAAGCGTCTTTAAATTTTCCTCCCCTTATTTTCAGGTCATTTTCTTCAAAATCTGCTCCACTCCAAAACATCAGCCTTAATCCTTTTTTCTCTTTGCTGTAACCTGTTATCGGGTTGCCGTCCAAAAACCAAACAGGATGCCTGTGCCAGATTTTGTTTTCGGCTTTGGGCAGGTGTTTTGTTATTTCGGTTGCAAGTGAATCACAAATTATTTTATCAACCGCAGATTGACTGTTGTTGTAATCTAAAATGTCTTTTGAGATTGCCATATCGTTTTACTTTAAAGTCAATAACAATTCGTCCAATTGGTTCAAGCCCATTGTAAATCCTTCTTTAAAGCCCATTTGTATAATGGTTTCAAGGTCAGAAAGTGTATCAAAAGTAAGCAGCATATCAACCTGTGTTTTGTTTTCTTGAGCGATAAAGTTGTTTTCCCATAGATTTTGAGGAAATGCAAGGTTCATCGTTCCGTATTCATCACAAAATCCATCTTTTGCCGTAATGGATTTTTCTTTTTCGACAGCAATATAATTGACTTTTGCCCAATGTTTTTCTCCCTCCGGGCTTACCATTGCATACAGCCAAAATCCGCCTTCACGAAAATCCATTATTTTGGTTTCGGCTCTCCAGGGTTTTGGTCCCCACCATTGGTCTAATAATTCGGCTGTTGTCCACGCTTGCCAAACTAATTTAAGATTTGCATTGAATTCACGTTTTATGTGAATGGTTTTGTTTTCCTTGTTTACGGAAAAATCGAATAAAAGATTGCTGTTCATTATTTCTGGTTTTTAATAGTTGCTAATAAGTCGTCAAGTTGATCAAAGCGGGTTTCCCAAATTTTTCGGAACTGTTCAAGCCATATATCTATTTCTTTCATTTTTTCAATTTCAAGCTGATAGTAAATTTCCCTGCCTTTATGTTCCTGTTTTATTAGTTCACACTCCGTCAATATCCGTAGGTGTTTTGAAACCGCTTGCCGTGTTGTGTCAAAATGTTCGGCAATGGCGTTTGGTGTCATTGCCTGCAATGCAATAAGTGCAATAATGGCTCTTCGTGTCGGGTCGGCAATCGCTTGAAAAATATCTCTTCTCACTTCTTTTTAATTTATTTAAGAAACCAATTGGTTGCAAATATAAGCGCAACTTTTCGGTTTCGCAAATTTATTTTCATTTTATTTTTTAATTCATTCTCGGGTCATTAGGTTTAATTACCGGAATTAATGATTCCCCGGAAAAAACCAGTATCTGTAGTACGACTAAAATTAGTATTATGATAGCAAAAGCAAATTCTGAAGAGGCTTTAATCGTTGCATATTGAGATTCGACCTGTTTCATAATAATCTTAGATTCTTCCAGTTGAATTGCCGACAGTTTACTCAATGAAGAAAGAAGTTCTTTAGTATAATCAGAAGATTCATAATTATTGTTCAGTAAGGTTTGTTCGAATTTTTTGAGATATTTAATCAACTCATTTGCAGTCGTTTTTTCTTTCTGCGTAAGTTTAGTTTTGCTGTAAACATAATATGTAGTATTGAGTTCTTCAGTTAACTTTTTGACAGAGGCGGATTTTAAAGCATTATCCAGGTCAGAATTTAGTATTTCCCTGATTTGATAAATTGTACTCGTCATCGTTACTATGTAAATTTCCGCAACAAGCCGGTCTTCATACATAGTAGATATGGCACTTTTCACATTCTGAGTATGTTTCCTGTCCAGATAATTGCTTAAAAGCACCAGCAGGCACAGCGTAAGAAGTACAACTGACGCCAAAAGTTTATTCTTAATGCGGTATGTCCATTTCATATTAGTCCTTGTTTTAAGTTATAACGTAATGGGCTTTGCTTTTGCCGCGGAATTGAAACCGAGCTCAAGGCTGACATCCGAATTGAAAGCCGAATTGAGCGAAGCTAAAACGAAGCTAATTCCAGTTATCTATTTTTAAATCATATGGTGCAGGTTTTCCTTCGCCATTTTCAAGAAGTTGTTTTAAACTGAGCATAAAAGTTGCCCATTTCATACTGCAATGCGCTTTAAATTCTACTTCTTCAGACCAATTAATATGGCTAAATAATACTATGGTATAGTTTTCTTCCTGCTGCAATTCGAATAGAGCTTCCGTTCCAATCCATTCATCCGGGCCTTCTAAAAATTTCCAATGAACTTTTTTATTTGGTTCCAGGCCTTTAATTTCAAATGCCATACTTCCAATTTCATTTCCTTCCAAAGTATGGAATCGCGTTACGACTGTTTTTCCAATTTCAGATTTTCCGCTGGTGTCTTTTGTCCACCAATTTGATATTCCCTGTACTGTTGCCAGAGCTTCGTATACAGCTTGAATTTCAGCCTTAATTCCAATCCTGTGAATGATATTTACCATATTAATATTTAGTTTTTTAATTGCATTACTTGCCCTAATAATGGTGCTAGTCCATTTTCTGTTATATTATCGTTATTCCAAAAACTCATGCAACAACTCACATAATTCTCCCTTACTTTGCAGGCAACATAATAAATTGTCAATGTTTTTCCTCCAGACATCCCGGCAAGTAACGATTTTACTCCCGTAAAATCATAGGTCACTTTTTTTGCAGTTGTGTTTGTTCCTTCAAATACTACGTCAACATTTTCTTCTGAAACAATTTTTCCGCCTTTTTTGCTTTTAGTAATGTTGAATTGATTATCAATTGAGGTTTTAGCGCTCTCAATTGTTTTGTGCACTGACCAGTTCATTTCCCCATTATACGGGCATTGAACTGTATTTATATTCGTCCAGTAGCAACTATCATCAAGTTCTATCTTTCTTCCGGCAAAATCAATGCTTTCGATAGTTGCTGGTTCAAAAACTTCTTTTGGGATTTCATTATTCAGAATGCGGTTGACATATTTACGCTCAAATTCCTTGTCAAGTTTATCATAATAGCCAAACCAAAAAACAGAAACCGTTTTGTTTTGATTTTCAACGAAATAATAGGAATTAATTTGATTTACGTTTTCGGCTATTTTTTCTGATTTAGTGATGAAAAAATTGTTGTTTTTTAATGTTTCGTCTTTGGTCTTTGTATCGCTGTCTTTTATAGAATATTTCCTGTAGAGCTTTTTTAATGCTTTTTCAGAAAATTCATTGCTGAAAGTTTGACTCGAAAAATCAACGCCGTCAACATTATAAAAAATAATTGTCTTATTGTTGATGGCTTTAAGCCGTTTCGTATAATCATCATCTTCCTGGCTGAACGATAAGGTTGTGGTTAATGCGATTATGAGAAAAAAGAATGATTTCATTTGTATTAGTTATATGTTAAGATGTGTTCCTGAAAGCATTAAAACAACGCAAACTGCTTGTTGTCAGTTATCTATTATCTTCAAACCATTTAACAATCGACGGCATGTTTTTTTCAAATCCACCCGGAATAAAGAAATTTAAAACTCCCGTTTTTTTGTTAGTCTGATTTTTAAAATCGTGGATTGTTTTGGCAGGAATCCTGAGAAATGTGCCCTTATCAGCATCAATCCATTTGTCGCCGACAAGAAATGAGGTTGTTCCTTCTAGAACATAAAATACTTCATCATTGTCTTCGTGTGAATGCGCGCCCGGACCGTCAGCATTAGGTTCTAGCCACCATTCAGAAACGCTGTATTTTTCATTAGTTTCATTCTCGTCGGCTTTAAATATCGCGGTCATTTTTCCGCAATTATAAACCCTTCCTTGTCCTTCGTTCAGGATTAGGGTTTTTGTATGGTCATTAGGATGTTTCATGTTTATAATAGTATCGTCATTTAACAGTTACTGGCAATGCTCAAATATAGGCAAGTATTATCAATACTCAAAAAATCGATTTCTCCCACGTCAACAATTGTAAACATTTCAGGAAATAATTATTAGGATTGTCACAGTCAGAAATGGACAACTGAAAGTTTTTTCAAAAAAGTAAAAATTAAGGATTTCTTAAAATTAATTTTATATTTGTGAACCCCTAGAAATTTTCTCCGCTCTTTTTGTTATGCTATAAGACATACATTTTCAATAGATTAGGATAAGAAATATCACAACCGGAAGAACAAAATACACCAATTGCAACATGCAAGCAGGAATTGGCAGCATAAATTCATTAAATAGTGATGGCTACATTCCGAACAGCAAAAAATGCTTAAAAAAAGGTTTTCAATCGAACAAGAATAATTAAACAACCCAATTCCGTTCTGTTTTTTTATCAATGTAATTTTAAATTCTAATGAAAAATCTAATAACTCTACTATTAGCCTCAATAACAATTTCCTGTACTTCAATCAAAATTTGTAATCCGAAAAAAGAATATGCGGTTGTGAAGATTGATTCTGTAAACAATTACTATGTTATTTACGCAAAACAAGGGCAACAAAATTATAAATTAATCTCGAAGAAGAACAAATATGAATGCGAGGATAGATTGACAATAGGTAAAAAATACTATCTAAAGACAGAATCAATATTACGTTTAAAATTAACGACAACGGTAACATTAAAGAAATTAGTAATAATATTAATATTGATTGTATAGCTATAGACGAAACAGAATTTTGTAAAGAATACAAGACAGGAATTTATGATGTTTTAAAATCCAAAAATAAATCATGTTCAAAAAATCAAAAAAAAATCAGCCCGATACGGGGCTCGAACCCGTGACATTGTGA
>CAZSDN010000054.1:17598-17888 GCA_964605595.1 uncultured Flavobacterium sp.
AGGAATTTATGATGTTTTAAAATCCAAAAATCTAAATGGCCTCTGTTATATAAAAAAATAGAATACCGGTAATGGCTCTAATTAAAACTGTGAAAAATTTTATCCTATAATTTTAAGCTTTCTCATTTTAGGATGTAATGGACAGTTGTAAATCAATTGGCAAACGATAAGTATGTTACTTATAAAAAAGAGTTTGATCCAGATCTCACTAATGATTGATTATACTGAATATTAAATGTAGCCTTCCCTCTTTTGAGACAGTTGTTAAATATAATAATTACTGATTAAAA
>CAZSDN010000055.1:0-6726 GCA_964605595.1 uncultured Flavobacterium sp.
CCCAGCCCCTCGAGTTCTTTTAGGATTTTTGTCTTATGTTTTAATTTCGTGTATAGCATGTTACCATTTATTTAGAGGACACTTTTTATCTTTACTTCTAACCGCAGGTGATAACGGACACCCGCACCCGCCTTTACTTTTATCGCAAAACATTCCTTGTATTTCAGAAATACATAAGTCTGGAAGAATTGCGGTGTGCAAACCATAACTTGCAGCCGGACACTTTGCACAAATTGCCGCGCGCTCTTTGGCGGTTTTCAAAGTTGTATTGTCTGAACCTTTGAAATAATTAGACCAACCATTGATAATATCTTTCGCTTTACTCATAATTTAAAAATCAGCACTTTCAATCATTTTTGTATATTTTTTATTTTCAGAATGGAATTCTTCAAGTCCCAATACTGGAGCCGGTAAATTTAAATTCGCTTCTGAAACCTGTTGCCCAATCATTGCTGATAACTTTTCATAATCAATATCCGATGGCTGATTACTGAAAGTATTTAGCACTGATCCCGGATAAGCGAATGTGGAATAATCAATTGCATTTCCAGAAGCAGAGGCATACTTTATAGCTTTCAACAATGGCTTAAAATCAGATGTTTCTTTTGCAGTCATAACACTTTCACCTTTCGACAGCATTGCCGGAATACTATCCGATGTAGATGTCCCTGGGCCATCCAAATCAATTGTTCCCTTTGCAAGCTTCACACCTGAAATTCTAATCACATTTGCCAAACCGAACGCTCCAGCTTTTAACCCTGCAAATTGTGCACGGAGAACTGATGTAGGGTCTCCGGGAATAAGTTGCGATAAGTAAGCTTTCTGAATTGAAAGAAACATATCCGTTGTGGCCAAGGCAGTAGATAATAATTTATTTTCTCCGAAGAAAGTTGACATCAATGTGCTTATGTCTGAAATTGCTTGCTGCGCATTTGATATTTGCGCAACCTTAGCCTCAGTTTCAAGTTTAGTCTTTGCCGCTGCATACTTCTTATTAATCAAGTCAATAGCAGCACCAGTCTTTTCTGCATTGGCAATATCCTGAGCCTTCTGATGCTCGAGCCTTTGCAATTGAATTGCGAGGTTTTCTTCAAAAATCAAATCTTCATAGGCACGCTGGTTTTCCAAATCAATTGCTTTCCTTTCGGTTTCAGCTTCTTTTCGCAATTTATCCGCTTCATCCTTTTTAATTTGGGTTTCATCCTGTATTAATTTGATAGCATCCTGATATGCCTGCTCGTTCAATATGCCTTGCTCAAATTGGAGAGTTTGAAACTGTTTGTTCTTTTCAGCAATCAAATCCAAACGTCTCTTTTCTTCATCCAATGAAGCCTGAGAAAAAAACTTTTGAGCATCTATCTTCGACTTGTTTTGCTCGATGAATAATTGAAGTTCGCGGCTCGCATTTTTCACCGTTACATCAACCTGATTTTTTAAATATTCATCTTTGATGTTATTATGATCTGTAAGCAGTTTTAACTTATCAGCTTCAGTTTTTTTGGAAGCATTATATTCAGCTTCGGCTGCTTTGAGTTTTTTATCCCGAACCTGTTCAGCAATATTTAATTCTTCTTCCAAAGATTTTGCTTTGATTCCCTGAGTTGATAAGAAGTAATCCACTTCCGCTCTTGCTTTTGATGCTGCATCATCTAGCGCCTTTTGCCTTGCTTCTTCTGCTTTTTGCCTTGCTTTTTCTCGATCCGCTTCCTGATCTTCCAACAACTTATTTTGTTTGTTTATTATTTTTTCTTGATTAGAATAATATTCATTGTCTAAATCAATCTGAGCAAGTTGTGCTTCCTTAAGCTTGTCAAATAGTTCATCCGTATTATTCGTTTTTCCTTCAACATATTCTTTATAATGAAATCCACGCTTCTTCAATTCTTCAACTTCAATAGCTGTTAGTTTTGCTTCATTAATTATTTGTTGTTGAGCTATTCTTAATTGTTCAGCAGCATTTATTTTTCTTTGGTTAAAATCATCTTTTTCTATCTGTGAAGCGCGATTAAGTAAAGCTAAACGTTCTTCATCAGTTTTGGTTCTATCCTTTGCCTGAATATTTAAACGATTTATTTCAGCTCTATTTTTTGCACTTTGAATTTCCTGTTGTTCCATAACGTCTTCAAGATCTTGTTGTGCCTTTTTTAAATCTGAAGCAGCATCGTAAGCTTCTTTCATTGCTTTGCTCATGTCTTTAAATCCTTTAATCGGATTAGCTAAGAAAGAACCTATTTTTTTTAAAGTACCTTCCAGATCATTCAAACCTGAAACAAAAGCCATAATACCTTGCTGAAGCACTTTTATTACAGCGCCAAGTCCAGCCATTGATTGTTCAACAACATCCACAACAGGTGTGAATGTTTTTAAATACCCAATCAACAGCATAACAGCTGCAATTATCAAACCTATTCCAGTGGCTGCCAAAGCGAGGGTAAAAATTCGGAGCGCTCCTGTTCCAATGGTCGTTGCAACGGTCCAAGCCTTTTGCGCAACAGTCATCCCTTCAGTACCTTCTTTGGCATTTTTCATCTGCTGCCAGGTATTTGAAACATCTTCCTTTAATAGTTTGAACGGGCCAGACATTGCAGTTAAAACCTTTGGTATAATTGCCAATTCACCGGTGAATATTCCGGTTTCATTTATTGCTTTTTTGATGCTATCAGTATAATTTCCGATGTTGAAGATTTGCTTTTCACCCTCACTTACATTTGCCTTTATAAATTTGGTGTTTTCATCTATTTTATCATTAATCAATTTAGCTGCCTGAATACCATCTTCAGTTGTCAAGTTCAGTTCATCACGAATTTTTTTCAATTCAGCATTATTAACTTTTGCTGCATTGATGCCGACGATTTCTTTATCTAACGCTAAATTCATTTTTTCCTGAATACCCAAGTACTTTGAGTTTCCGTTGGATAGGTTCGCCAGTTGTTGTTGATTCTTATTGTACTCTGATGAAAGCTTTTTTATAGTTGCTTCCAACTTCACATAAGTTTCACTCGATGAATCCCCAGACTTTTTTAATTTGTCCAGTTCTTCACGCTGCTTATTCAAATTATCTTTTAAAACAGAGGATTTAGCAATGATGCTGTCAACATCAATATCGAGTTCTAATAATTTTTGCTTATCGGCCATTATTATTTTACTTCTACAGTTAGCGTGTTACTTTTTTTATTGATGTCGCGATTCTCAACAGTCGCTATAATTTCAAATGTCCCAGTTGAAACAGGTGTTATCTGATATTGAAAGTCAGATATTTTTAACGGTACACCAGCTGTGGTAGAAATTGAAACTTCCAATTCTGGATAAACATTTTCAACCCATACATTGAAAGGTTGTCCATGTGAGATTTCAGTTTCATATTTTCCGAGCCCAAAAGAAATCTTCAGTTTTGTATTTCGAGAATTCACGATCATAAAATGTGTTCAGCACTTACTTTGTCAAAAATTTGTATCTTAATTTTGGTTGGTTCATATCCGAAAGTTGTTTGTTGTTCTCCATCGGTTCCGGTCGGCCCGCCTATTGCTCCAGGTATTTTTACATAATCTGTGTAGGTCCATCCGAACAATGCTATATAACCCCAAATCCTCAGCGTATATGTTGGCGTTCCAGGTGGCAAAGCATCGTAAGTATAAAACAGTTTATAGTTTCTGTATGTAAATGGAAAGCTTGGTGTAGTTCCTAAAAAAACAACATTGTCAATTGTCAAAACATTTGGCAAAGGAGTTGTTACGATGCACGAACCTGGAACAATTACAACACCACTCAAATTTGATGTAGTGGTTTCAAAAACATTTGAAGTGTATTTCAATGTAAACCTGTAACCGAAAGCCGAATACGGTAAGAAATCAGCAAGGAAAGAAACATTGTTTGAATCAATGCTGCTTATGATTGCTGCAACAGTATCAAACGGCTGCCAAACCATTTCACCGGTTGGGCCGGAAGCAAAATGATATGGTATAATCTGAACCTCAAAAGGCTGTTCAATGTTTGTTGTTACATCAATCGAAATCACGCAATCTTCAATGTATGCATTGGTTATTGAAAGAACCGTTTCAATATCATCAACAATCAGTGTTTTGAAATAATCAACCTCGATCAATTCCACTTTAGTTTTTTTGCCTTTGATGAAATTTGCAATCTTATTCACCAGGAAGTAACTTGCAAGTTGCCGAACATAAATAAGTTTCTGGAAGTCGAAAGAATCAATAAGTTTCGCAGGAAGGAAGAAATCACATTCACGAACTTTTAATTTATCTAACAAAGCGCCGATTGCGGAATAATTATCATAGATCACTTGTTGAAACTTCAGGCGGTAATCAGAATGAAAAGAAATTACGGAAGTGCTTTCCGATGTGTTCAAGCTTTCTGATGTTATTTCAATCGAAAAGTCAAATTCCATTTGCTCATACCTGAGATAATAGAAACGGCCTGAAAGTTCTTTATATTCAACAACACCATCATCTTTGACTTCTTTATTCCAAATTTTGTAGATGTTTGAAGTTGTCCCTAAGAATTGAGGTGTTTTATATTTTTCAGGAGAATAAATCTTTGATTCAACTATTGTGATTTCATCATTTAAATTCGCATCATTGATAGTTATAAATCCGTCATTGTGCTTGTCATTTTCGTCATTGTATTTGTATTTAAATCGGTTTTTCTGAGCATACTCTCCAAGCGTGTATTTTTCATTTAATGCTTCAACAAACATTTCAGACCAATCTTCAATTTCTTCATTTTGCAAAAGTTCTTTAAGGTTTCTGTAAATAATATGATTCCGGCCTTTGGCTTTAAAAGGTGTAAGTCCATAATGAACCATTATATCATTTACAAAATCCTTTACCATGAATTCAAAGAATACTTCATCAAAGTTGGCATCATAACCCTCAATCAATTCGAGTGTTGATGAAACACCACCTGTAAGAGGGTTATACAGTTCTGGAGAATTTTGGCCAGTTCGAGGTACATTCAAATAAATCCTGTCATTGATATCCGCACCGATCACAACAGATTGTGCCAACTGAGCATTAATCTGACCTTCTGATTTGAGTGCATTAGCACTATCTCGCAAAGACCAATTTACTAAACCATCAGTTCCGAATGCGTTTGTAAATGATCCTGTACACTTTAATCTGTATGCGCCTGATTCTTCAATATGGATGTAACCCGGATTGTTGTTAGCTTCATCAGTATCAAAAGAAAGCGGAAATATTTTTGCGTAATAAACCTGTCCAAAAAAAACGCCACCCATGCCAACAGGATATTCAACAGGATTTTCAATTATCTCAGAATCTTGAGAAGTAATAAGCGTTGTTTTTGGTGTATTTACAGGAACTGGTTTAGGATATGTTATGTAATGGTTTATGAACTTTTCAGTTTGAAAGGTTAAGCCTTCAAAGGTGAATCCAGCAAACTGATGAATACGGTCCCAGATGTAGCTTACTTTGGCGCTCGGTACTAAATAATCAATATTCAAATTCCCACCGTAAAATGCTTTGCCGTTGTAATCCGCTACGATGTACTTGTAAGGAAGATCTTCTGTAAAGCTTGCAATTACATTCGGAACGTTTTTCAAGTGGTTCAAATCAGAAATTCCAACATCAGTAATTGATTTATTTTCTATGGCTTTTGAAAATTCAATGATGCCGTCGTAAACAACAATGTCAAAATACTTTTTATCAGTTCCAACCACTACGGCCCGGCCGTTTGGAACATAAGAATAACCACTTTCATCAAACAGCTTTGCATCATTCTTTACATACGGAATGTTTGAGTTGGAAGCTATCAAACCAAGATTCTTTAAGGTTCTTGTGTTGTGCGCGGTTCTCAATGCCTTTAGTCGATTTGTCCTATTGCTTTGGCGCGTATCAAGCTTTGCCAAATCATTAACTTGTAATGTGCGGGCAATCGTTTGGTTTTTCTCCAAATCAATCTTAAAAGCATTTATGTAAAGAATCAAACTCATAAAAATTGTGCGTATCTGTCAGGCAATCCGAAATCGAGGTTGTAAGATGTTTTTACTTTTCCGGTATCGCCAATTCGTAAATTGGTTGTTTTTAATTCAACCTCAATCCAGTCATTTACATTCGATCTTGAGAAGCGCTCACCGGTATAGAAATATATTTTCGGGCTTTCTGTTATCCCAATCAATCTTTCTTTTTGGTCATCGTCCAAATCCTTTGCGATGCAGCGTAATGAATCATTTGTAGTCTTACCGGTTTGTATGACAGGCGAAAAAGTATCTTCCAAGTTTTTGTTATCATTGGCAAGTTCTCCGCTGTACTTTGTGTTTCTGTCAATGAAATGGTTTTTGTGTAAAAGCCAATATGTCCATCGGCCCAAATGATTTAGCCATTTAAAATACATTCCGCAATCGGCATCATGCTTATTAATGGTTAAGAATGTTCCGGTATCTTCACCCTCGATAAGAACCCTCATTGCATTGTTGCCAATCATCAGCGGCACAAAATCTTCAATCGTAACATCCGTTCTGCCATCGGATAGCCAAACACTCGTTACAGGGCCTTTAAATGTGAAATCATCAGATAACCCGTTTGATATATTTTTCAATGTAAATTCGCCATCAGCTGCATCGCTGTATATTGAAAACTCAAAAGGATATCCCTCCCAGTAATCGATATTAATTGTGTTGTTTGTCCTAGTCTTTACCGGCGACATTACCACAATCTCAGCATCAGAATTTATTTCCTGCTTTTTCCAATCCTG
>CAZSDN010000055.1:6736-17800 GCA_964605595.1 uncultured Flavobacterium sp.
ATGAATTTCAGATTTCGGCTCGTACTTTCAAATGTCGTATCAATAAAATTGATTTTGAAAGTAACAGTTCCCGCAATGAAGCTTCCATCCGATACATCGTAAGTAAAAGTGTCAATGTCTCCAGAAAGCAAATCAGCTTCCAGCGTATCTTCAAACTTTTTGGTATTAATCGCAGCAGCTATATATTCTTTCAGGTTGAAATAAAAACTTTTATCTGGATGCGGGTACAATGTAACATCCATACCAAAACCGGTAACATCGCACGTCAGCGGTGTTAAATCGCTATCACTTGCAAACTGAACAATATGATTATTGTAAGCCGTTAGCAGTTTGGTTTCGGATATGTCTTTTGTAAATACTATAGCCATTTCAAAAAAGTAATAATTGTGTAAACGCATGAAAAACCAACCCATAAAATTGAGAAGGAAATAATCACACGCTTTACAGAATGGTTTCTGATTTTTGCTCTTTGTCTTGTCATTACGCTACACGTTTAAAAATTTGTAATACATCACTTTGAATTGATGCCAAATAGATTGTTCCGAGTTCTTCCAACATTTCATTAATGTCATTGGCCAGGAAGTCATCAACCACACTACTCACAACTTTACCTTTGTTGTAGTGGTTCGGAACTTGTATGCCTTCGTTTGCAATCTTCCGGGCGATCAGGAAAGCAAACTGTGATTTCCTTTCCCGAAACACGGCCGGCAATGAAGATTTATTTTCAATCCAATCTTCAATATCCTTTCGGGGCGGAAATCGACCGGAACTTCTACCCCTTTCCATGAACTGAGAATGAAACGCGCCCCACATTATCATTTTGTTTGGTGTAATTTCACCTTCCAAAGAATCTTCATAATCACCGGAAGCTTTCAAGCCCAATTCAATGTATTTTGAAATAAGCTTTAATCTGAGGCGTTCCAGATACTTATGATAAATTGCCTCTTTAGTTTCCATATTGAATTGTAAACTTTATTTTCAAGCCATCCATATTGGCATCATAGGCATCAGTAACCTCAATTTCTTTCCATGCTTTCACCGTCCATCGGTCGCATGGGTCAAATGAATTGCAGATTAATTCGGTAAGCGGTTCAAGGTTTTTGATGTGGGTTTCGTGCTTATACGCATAGCTTGGATCACTCATTTTAGAACGGACCAAAAACACAAATTCACCGTCGAAGGTATAACCATCAATTCCGGCATGAATGTTAAGCCTGTTTGTTTTGTCTTTCCAAAGCAGGAGCAGATATTTGTTCCTTTCTTCAAATGGCTTATTATCATCAAGTTGATAATCTCCCAGATTCTGCCATCCATCAGGACCGTAATTAAATTTCCAATCGTTAGTTTGCGCGATTTGCTTTAGCTTTTCTACTAGCATTTGCAGCCATTGTTTTCCTTATGTCCATTTTGGTTTTATCAAGACATAATTTTTCAAAAATGATTTTATACTGAATTCTTAGATACTTCTTTCTTTTCGGGATTTTACCTTTGGTTAAACTATCGAGCACAACGGTTACGCCGAACCTTTGCAATTCTTCTGAACCCGCTTCAATTTCTTCTTCAGTTGAATTTGATGAAAGTTCCTGAACCTCGAGTTCCGCAACCTTTCCAAATTCTTCAACTATCCATTTGTAAGCAGCAAAGGCGTTGAACACGTCAAGCTTTGGAAAATCCTTTATACCGATGCCGTAAATAATCCTGAACACTTCTTCAATATTTTGGCCGGTGATAGCAATGCGTAATTCGATAATATCAGACCAGGGCAAATCCCACAAATCAATTTTATTTGGATTGATATACTTTGTCATTGCAAAACGTTTCAATCTCAAAACCGGATTCGCTTTCAAGCATTCCTGAACCGTATAATCAACCAACTCTTTTACATCAGGTAAAAGTGCCGGATAATCCTCAAGCGTTGGCCTATTGTAAAGAACCGTTTCTAAGTTGTACGACTTGCGCCCCATGTTGTGCTACGTTTTACTAATTCAAAATAATATCTCATCATTATACTATCCCATTCATCAGGTGATCTGCCAATCATTTCTTTCACTTTATCCTTAGGCACAATTCCTTGACGACCGTCTTTATCAATATCCTTTATTTTGACTTGCTCCATCTCCTCTGATGTCAACTCTTTCACAGTATCATCATTGCAAAGTTCTCCTACTTCTTTACTGACAATTTTAGAAGCCATTCTGATGCTACACTGACTTTTAAGGTTGTCGAAATTTTCATCGTTTAGCGCTTTGCTGTTGTTTACAAATCCCTTGCATTTCAGAAAATCAACAACTCCACCACCCACACCATCTTCATCAGCAATAACATTTGAAAGAGAAACGCCATGTTTCAATTGCAGGTCTTTAGCTTTTGATACAACAACATCAATTCCTGATTTAAGTATTTCATACCTGCTTATACAAACCCAACCATGCCATACCCTGAAAATCGTTTTATCTTTCCCTTTTCTTGCTACATCGATAGTCAAGTACTTAAAGCCTTCTGGCTTTATATGATTTGGCCTGAAATAATCTGCTATGCTGTCATTATCAATTAATGTTGCCGGATCATCATCATATTCCCAATCTCCATAATAAAGCCTTTGCTTACTGTTTTTATCCAATCTCAATAGCGATTGCAAATAACTCGGATGCAAGTGCGGGTTATCTTTTGGCAATGCTTGAACAAACTTTCTGTATTTTTCAATTACCTTTTCTTTGAAAGGTTTATAAAACTCCTTATAAGTCCAATTCTTTGCCGGGTTGCATGTTCCAAGAATCTTCGGAATCAAACCGAACTCTTTTAATTTGTAACGTATTCTGGATTTAACAATCTGCCACGCTTTATATACAAGCTGGTTACATTCATCAATAAAAGCACCCGTTATTTCCAATGAACCCAAACTATCAAAATTTGGGTCCGATGGATATAGAAATAAGTCCTTCAAGATTATCTGACTTCCATTGTTCCAATAGATGATGTGCTCCTGTGCATTGTAGTTGAATTGTTCACCTATGCCAAGTATTGATGCTAATTCAAAGAACGTATTCAATGTTGTTTCTCTCAAATTTTTGAGTTTTGAACGACCCATTAACCAACGGCTTCCAGGATATGTTTGAGACATTTCCATCAACCACAAACAGCCTAATGCACTTTTCCCACCACCTGCAGCACCTCCATACAGAACTTCTTCAGTTTCGTTGTCTTTCAAATAATATACTGCGTGCTCCTGTTTAATCAGTAGATTCATCTGGTTTTACCCCTGCTCCTAAACTGACAATAATTGGTTGGCCTTTTGATGTGTGGTCAATTTCCTGTTTATCCCTCCATTTTTCGGGTTGACGATTTTTCAACCAAAATATGATTGCTGTGGTATCTGGCGGATATGCTTCTTCAACGGTTACCAGTTCAATCTTTTCTTTCGAACCTTTGCCATTGATGTGTTCTCTTACTTTGAATGCCTTTTGGGTTTTTGCTTTATATCCGATAGCCTTCTGATACAGTGATGAAGCTACATTTATATCAGCCTCAATCTTACCCTTTTTTATGGACTCCGAAAATGTCGGATACTTTAACTTCCATTCATTAATTGTTGATTCAACTACATCAAAGAAATCAGCAATATCTTTATCAGTTGCCCCCAAAATAGAAAGCTTCAGGACTTGCAAATCAAAGTCTTTCTTATACTTTGTCGGCCGTCCTGACGGAAGTATTTCTTCTGGTGATTTCTTCTTTGTCATTATGCTTTATCTTCAATCATGCCTTCGGCTAAATCAATAACATCTTCGTATGCTTCAATCTTTGCTTTCAGTTCAACGTATTCCTGTTTCTGAACAGATGAAGCTGCATTTCCATTTACGAGCGCTTCCAGGTCTCTCAATTTGTCTTTTGCTCTTTGGACTTTATTCTTTATAACTTTTATCAGTTGCATATATTTATTCTCATACATAACAGGTCAATAAGGGATTAAATCGTAAGTTAATGATTTAAACCAGTACTTCTTTTTTCGGATATGGTTTTGACATTTCTTTAAGTCGTTTGGTCATTTTCTTACTGATGGGAAAAACATATTTGATTTTGGTTTTCCCTACTATCACACGAGCATTCGGGTCAAGGTTGTTTTTTACCCATTCTATCCCGGATTTGCCGTAACGCTTATTTATGCTTCTTCTGTGTTTCAATTGGCCGTTTAACATGATTCCACGCTCAGCTGCATACTCTCCGATGTAAAGCCAGTTTGTAGCCTGGTAAATTGTGCCAATGTGATTTTCATTCCGATCTGCATAACTTACAACAACCTTAACGGCTGGCGCATCTATTTTCAATTGCTTCAATGCCATTGCGAGAACCTGGGATGTGAAAGATTGTTTTCCGTTCAATGCCATTCTGACCAGTTCAATAACTTCACCCTGAACCAAACCGAATTCATTTGCAATGTGTGGATTTGCACCATTGGAAAAAAGAACAACTCCGCACCATTCTCCGGCTTCGTTAAAAACCGAATACCCCAAACGTATTTGAGGTACTTTTTTTGAGTAGTGGAAATTGATGCAAGCAAATCTGATTGCCTTTCCGGATGCTTTTATAAGTTTCATATTTCTCCCTGGCTTACTGAGAATGTTACGTTATCAAAATGATTTTCGCTTAACCAAATCGGAAGCGCATCTTTAAACCGGTCCATTTGCTTTGTGTCAACAAAAGTGATTTTCATTGTTGGCGGTGCTTCTTTCATTGGGGCGGTTAAATCGGTTGGTTGTTCCAATTCGGTGAATATGGAAACTTCAAAATCTTTAAATCCTAAATCCTGAAGTTCCGACAATTCAAAATCCAGCTTCAAAAGTTTTTCTTCATTCCATTGGCCGCGGTGTAGGTTGTCAATTACCATCCGTTTATCCTGAACGCGCTTTGAAACATTTTCTTCAACGAAACAAATGATTGTCTTTGCTCCATTGATTTTGGATGCTCTTATCCTTTGCGTTCCGGCATAGCATAGATACTTTCCCTTAGTGAAATTTACGAGCGGTGGCCTCTGAATTAAGAATGTAGGATCTTCTTTGATTTCTTCAGCCAGCTTGTTTAATTCAGATTCGTTTATATCTCGTGGGTTTTCATCCAGGAGTATAATTGAATCAATTGGTAATTCGATATGATTGATATTGTGATTCATGGTGTTTAATTTGCGAATTGGTTATGTGTAATTCCAGAATTCGGAACTACAATTTTTGGTAATTTGAAATATTCATCTATGGTTTGCTTTGTCATTTCAAAATTCCACGAAAAGCAAGCTTTATAACCGATTCGGTTTAGATGTTTAATTGTTTCATACTGACCTTTTAAGTGATCTTCAGAACTGGCTTTGATTTCACCGTTCTTTTTGAAAGGCGTTTCAACTTTCAATTCAATGAACAATCCAGCGTAATTTCCTCTAGGTTCAAGTATCAACACATCAGGGCATTTGAAACCTTTCTTTTGGATTTTCTGATTTCTGACCTTTTGCGGTCCCGTAAGCTTGACAGCTGCAATCGTATCGGATAAAAAAACGGCATCAGAATATTCCAACGAAAGATATAAGCAAACTGCCATGTGCAGTTTATACTCCGGGTAATTCAAAATGTTTTGTAATTGGGAAATAGAATGCCTGAAATTGTTTCAGGACTTGTGAAGAAATGATGAGCAAATATAGTAAAACATTGATGTTAAAGCAATGATTTACAGGGATATTTTTAATATTTTATTAAGTTTTTTTAGCACGATTTTTGGTATATGATAATTATGAAAGATAAGAAACAATATACTGAAAGAAAGGTTGATGTAAACAATTTTCGGGACGTAAGGAATACAGCATCATCACTAAAGGTAACACCTGAGGAATTGAAAGAAGCTATAAAAAAAGTAGGCCCCGGGATTGACACTTTGCGCGCGCACCTGAAGGCCTACCATAATCCATACTTGCACCGATACGGTAAAAGCTGGCATTTATAAATCTTTCAGTTTATCTAATAAACTATATTGTTGACATTTATTTTTGAAGGGTTTGTAAGGGATTTTTAACCAGCCTAGAACTTCTCCTAAGCCACATTTGTTGATGATAATATCATAATACTTAGGGTTTGAAATTGCAATTCGTTGTATTCTATTTGCTCTGTCTTTAGGTTCAAGATGAAGTCCAAACATGCAAAAAGTACAGCCGGTTTTTGATTCAGCTTCGAGGTTTTCTTTTTTTATTGATCCATCAAGCTGAACAACATCTTTAACGCGATTATAATATACTTCGCAGAATTCAAAATTATACTTACGAGAATACGCCCAAATATCTTCTTCCAAGAAAATTGATATAGGCCGGCATTTTTCTTTTCCTTTTTCCCAAGATATACAACCAGTCATCATATAACTTACCGTTCTGTTGTCAGATCCTGCGGCTGTGGTTCCTATAATGGCTTTCTTTCCGTTGGATTTCGTAAACTCATGAATAGGATCTTTCTTAAAAACATCACAGCATTTCTCAGTAACATTAAAAGGTGCGTCTAAAAGCTTTAGCCACCTATCAGGAATCTTAGAATTACCAACAGACCCATCTCGTTTTATTCCCGTAAGATATAAATTCTTTGTTGCTTCATTCTTCGGACTTGGATTCTCAATATAACTTTTCAAACGTCGAATTGTGGTAGCAATCTTTTTAGAGCCAACCGCAACCCCTTGTGTTGAAATGAATTTTGTGAAACCCATTTTTGGTTTTAAAATCGTTGCGTTAGGATATCTTGATTTTACATGCTTCACAATTTCTGGCCATTCAAGTCCAGTATTACAAAACACTTTTTCGGGTGCCGGATTTCCTTTTATAAACCTTGCATAAAGAAATTGATACAACGGATGAAGCATGCCTTCAAATTCTCCGGCATGCAGTCTGTCTATTATGTCGCAAACCACATCACTATCTTTACCCCCAGAATATGAAATAAATACATTTTCTAATCCATAAACTTCTACATAATCAATGTATTTATATATTGCCCAAAGTATTTTTTCTTCTAACGGGAAGGCTTGTCTTTCTTTCAGTTCCTTATTTGAAACTTTATATTTCATATCATGCCTGTTTCAAAGTTTGTAATCTTTCCTGAATCATTGGTAGATTGGTGTTCACCAATTGGATAATTTTCGAGTGGTGTGATGTGGGTTTATTCCTATGACCGCGCGCCTGAAGTATTTTCATTTTTGAAAGTGATACTTCAATTGTTTCAATCGGCTTATCTTCAACCTTTGCTGATAAAACCAACGAATCCATTTTCTTGTGATATTCATTTGTAAAAACGCAATGATTGTGAACGTCGCCTTCATCCATCAATTCCCTTACAGTTTCAATAACATTAACAGTAATGTTACCCGATTGGAAAAACAATCCGAAAAATACTTTCTTATGTTTTTCATATTCAACCTGCGCAGCTTCCAACTCTTTTTTCATTTCCTGGTATTTCAATCGGCGCTGGATTTTCCGCTTCTTTGATACAAGTTTGTCGTGCTCATGTTGTAGATCAGCTGGGCAAACATATTTTGTATTTCTCATATCTCGGTTGAAGTACAAAAGCAAATCCAAATAATCACGGTAGATTGAATAATCTTTGATAATGTAGTTATTCCGGATGCAGATTTTAATACTGTTCCAATGCGGTGCAATGTTATAATGTCCATCAGCATAATATTTGAAAAGGCTGATTTGTTTTGCTTTCAAAGCAGTTTCAGCAAATTGATCGATAAGAATAAGTGAAAAGAATTCTTGCGGTGTCAGCCCATAGAAATTGCCTTTATATCCGTTACGCTTGGCATATTTGGAAATTTTACGTATAGGATAAATTTTATACGGCTTCAGGTTATACCGCATACGTTCCCTTTCAGACTTACTTCTTATTTCAAGTTTTGAGCCGTGGGCCCATTGATCGTAATATCTTGATAGGCCTTGCACTCCGGCTGACAGTGTTGTAACCTTTCCTGCAGGACTTATCCAGTGCTGCATAACTTCAATGCTGTAACATTCTGCCTTTTCGCGTTTACGCATTTCTTTAGTTATAGAAAACATTCTTACAACCTGAAAATCATAAACCGTGTCCAGTAAAGCATAATACATCATTTCTTTAAAGTGCGGTTGCGTGAAAGGTTTAATTTCGATTTTGTTATTGCAACCAGGGCAATCAATCAACTTGCAAACAACCACTTCATCAGGGTTGGAGTTTTTCCATTCATGGCCGCATTCGAAACAAAAAAAGGTTTTTCGGGAATAAATACCATACATTGACAGGCAACTATCAAAACCGAATTTCTCCTGTTCAGGCGTTATATCTTTAAGCTTTGTGCTTAATTCAACAACAGTCTTTTCAAGTTCAGTTTTCGGTATCATATCAAAGAGATTTGTTCGGATTTCGCGGCCGGCTTCGTTGGTACTTTCTTCTTAGTCAACTTTTGCTTTTGTTCTTCAACAACCTTATCCATCGCAAGCTTTCTGGCATTATTGATTTCTTCTTCGGTTAATTCAACATGATGATCCATTACAATATTCACATTGGTTACAGGGGAACCGACTTTGATATTATCTTCATCGTAATAATGAATAGCCATTGAGAATATCTCTTCATTTTCAAATCCGTTACAGCCACTGCTTTTGACTTGATTAAGGATATATGTGCAACAATCATCAAGGTTTTTATTCTCTTTTTTGTAAGTTTCAGAGAAAAGCGAATCAGCTACTGCCAATTCATCAAGATGTTTTTTAATTCGGTTTTTAAAACTGTCAGTTGGATTCATAATTACATTGTTTCAATTAATTCGAATAAATCAGGTACATTCATTTTTTCTTCAGCGGCTTTGCAATATTGTGCGCCATCAAGGAAGTATTGAGAATTCAATTCAATTCCATATCCCTTTCGGCCCAAAAGAATTGATCTGTATGGGACCGTTCCAAGTCCTGAAAAGTAATCCAGCACAACTTCACCCGGATTGCTGAATTGTGTTATAGCACGATCGACAATATCAAACTGCAAAGGACATAAGTGCATTTCCTTTCCTTTGCTCCATTGCGAACCGTTTAAAGTCAACATGCGCGTTACATCAGTCCAAACATCATCGCTCCAGCTTTGTGGTTGCAGAAGCATAAAATCACTGGGAAGCTTGCCTTTCAAATCAAGTGTTTCAGCAATTCTTACAGTGTGTTCAAAGTCATAAATGTTGGATAATGAATATTCCTTGAACTCTTTGAAAATAACATCATGTTTTAGGTTTGCTAATTCTTCAGGCATTAAGCAACGGTTTCCTGAACTTCTGGTAAAACCGTGTGCATCCATCTGCCAGCGGCCGCGTGAGTATTCGCCTTTGTCTTTAACAACCGGAACATCAGCATATCCTTTCTCCCTGCTTGTTTGAGGCTTCCGGAAAAGTAAAAGATACTCCGGCATTCCTACACCCATACGCGAACCGTCCTTACATTGTTCAGTCCAGCCCAATCTATACGTTTGATTATTTTCCCGAACAACATCCGTAACAATTGTTTTCATTCCGATGAAAGCAAAACCGTGTTTAACGTAATGTGCAATGCAATCCATGTGGAAAGGGTAAACAGTTTGAAACCCTAAACCTGTCAAACCGCCTGGAACAATCCTGTCTTTTACGTGTATGGCTGCAATTCGACCAGGTTGCAAAACCCTGAAAGCTTCAGGTGTTGAATAATCCATTTGCTTAAAGAATTCAGAATTGTTTTCAGAATGCCCATAATCAGCATAATTTGGAGAATACTCATATTGCATTGCAAACGGTATGGATGATACAATCAAACCAACTGAATTACTTTCCATTGATTTTAATTCCGGCACATTGTCATTGTTAACCAATGTGTATAGATCGCTTTTAATTTCAGCGCGTTCAACTCCCAGTTTTCGGGTTAACGCTTTTGCCATTGCTTGATGCGAAAGGCCGTATTTTTTAATAATTTTTGTCATGTTTTCTACCATTATGTTATGCTGCTGCCATTTTCTTTCAAGTGCTTTCCTGATATTCCTTTCAGCTTCAGTGTAAATCAAATCGATTACAACAGGTTTGGTTTGAAGAAACCTTTGAATCCTGTGAACTGATTGTATGAAGTCATTGAATTTGAAACCTATGCCTAAGTAAATGGCCCAACTGCAATGTCTTTGAAAGTTGCAACCCGAACCGGCAATAACCGGTTTAGCAGCTAAGTATTTGAAATTGCCATCCGAGAAATCAGAAATATATTTTTCGCGCTTCTCCAGGTTCTGACTTCCAAAAATGCTTATTGATTCGGGAATTGATTTTTCAATTGCCAATCTTTCGTGCTCCAAATCATGCCACAAAATGCAATGGTCATCTGGTTTTGATTTAATAAGTTCAGACATTTTTGCAACGCGATCGGGAAGACTTTCGCGCTTTTCTTTTGCAGCTTCTGATAAGTTGAAGGTGTCGGATTTCATTAACTTAACCTGGCCGTTCTTTTCCTCACCTGCTTTGGTATAATCAGATTGAATTTCATGCCAATTAACTTGTAATTCGGGTAAATCATAACCGATATCATCGACCGGGTTTGCTGTCAAATCAGATGGCTTTGTAACGAATAGGGCCCAACTTGCAACCCAAAGCCAAAATTCTTCCTCTTTATGCTTGTGAAGTGTAAGTTTATCTGCTTTCGTACTATCTCTTTTAAAGAATCGGGTTTTTGCTTGCGATACATCCATAACCCCGAGGAAATCTGCATACGCTAAAAGTTCAATGTAATCGTTTGGGGACGGTGTTGCAGTTGCTACAAAACGGTAAGGCACTCTTTCAGCACCGCGACGGTTACCGTTTGGGCCTTCATCACCTGTAAACAATCTCATAAATTCCCGGAATGTCTTTGAACCGCCCAGGCCTCTTAAAATGCTTGCTTCATCGAGCGAAACAACTTTAAAGTCTGCTGGGTCAAGTTTACCGTCCCTGATGGTTTCATAATTTGTGATGTAAATTCCATCACCGGAAGTGTCTTCAATCTTTCGGATAAATTTAGGGTGCGTTTCCCATCCTAGGCGCTCAATT
>CAZSDN010000056.1:0-17214 GCA_964605595.1 uncultured Flavobacterium sp.
GAATAAAACTTCTGATGAAGTTGAAAGGTCTTCGAATTTTGGGGCTTGTCTGTGGATAGACATTCCGTTTTCACCTGTTTTTGGTAATTCTCCCAAACCATCGATTGCATCACCAATAACATTGAACAAACGGCCGTAAACATCCGGGCCGATTGGCATTTGGATAGGATTTCCTGTTCCAACTACTTCGTAACCTCTGCTTAATCCGTCAGTAGAATCCATAGAGATCGTACGAACAGTATTTTCACCAATGTGAGATTGTACTTCAAGGACTAAAAGAGTACCATCTTTTTTAGTGATTTCTAATGAATCGTAGATTTTTGGAAGTTCAACATCTCCGCTGAACACTACGTCTACTACCGGGCCAATGATTTGTGCAACTTTTCCTATTACTTTTGACATTGCTTATGTATTTATTAAATAGCTATTTAGGTTTGAGAATCAATAGATGAAAAACACCTCTTTTTTTCGAGTGCAAAGATAATTTTTTAAAATATAAAATCAATAGCATTCGGGTATTTTTTTATTTTAAAATTGTGATTTTATAAACAGAGGTGCTTAAATGCAAAGAATTATCCATAAATGCAAATAAAAAAGCCATCAGTTAAGGTGATGGCTTCTTCTAAATCTGAGTGTAGGGGAATTATAATCCAATAGGATAACTGATCCCGTATTCCTGTGGTTTAAATGTCCTTAATGTTGAACCGTAGGTTTTGTTAATCGCTTCAATAAATTTGTTGGCAACAAAAGCATTGGCTCTTGGCGTTAAGTGAATACCATCTAAACTGAATGCACCGCCTTGAACCAAAGCTGCAGTCATATTGAAATTGTCAAAACGGAGACCGGTAGTTGATAATTGTTTTAAAAGCCCATTTGCATCTACAAAGGCAAGTCCGGCCTGATCAGCAGCGGTTTTGATAATTCCGTTGAATGTATTTACGGCAGCAGTAATTTCGGCCTGTTCAGATGGCAACAGAACCCATTTGTCCTGAAGTGGGAAAGTCACTCCGTTTACTGATAATTGCCCGGCAGTTGCAGCAGGAACTCCCATTCCTACCAATTGTGCATAATGTTGCGTGTTAACTGTCGCAATCACGCTTGAAGCAGGAAGTACAAATAAATCTGCTTTCGTCGCCTGTCTTGATTGCCCGAACTGGCTTCCTAATAAAGCGGCGGTCATAGCCGGCAATCCGCCTAAAGTTAATACCTGGGTTAATTGCGGAGCAATGTTTTCTAAAGATTCGTCGTGAATTAATAGCGGGCTATTAGCAGTAGTTGAATAAACCACAGAACGTTCAGGAACGCCTAAAAATGCAAATGCCTGATTCAGCTGCGCAAAAGTTGCATTCAATGCAGGAATCTGTGGGCCGAAAGCCGGATTATTTGGATCCAGCGGATTGTAAGGAACGGTTTTAAAGTGCGCAATTGACGAAACATCAGGAATGTTGGCCACGACACCTTTCGCCCCGTTGGATACCAAGGTTGTTATTAATGTGCTGTACGCCTGTGTAAATAAATCCTCTGAGGTGATTGGATTTGTACCATCCCCGCCAGTTGTTGCATATCCTAAAACATCATTATTTCCAATCCAAAGTGAAAAAAATGTTGGATTTTGAACCATTGCGTCAGCTAAAACACTTGTTGTTGCGCTTGAGCGAAAACGTGCAAAGTAAGGGCTTGCGGTTCCCATAAGAACTCCGCCAACGTCACCGTAATTTGGAGCAAGAAGGTGAAAGCTTTTGGCACCCGGAACTCCTAAATTATTAAATGGCCCGGCTAACGGAACTGCAATTTCGGTTGTTGGTACACCGCCTGGCAAGGGAACCGGGCCAACTCCGTTAAAAATAAGCCTTGGCCCCTGAATCATGTTTCCACCTAATAACAAACCTCCAATATTGTCATTAGTATAAGGAATTTTAAATTCTCCTCCGCCAGCTAAAGCAAACTGGTCGGCCATTAGCTTCGCATATGAATTTTGCTGGCCTGCTTTAAACAAGGCCCCGTCAGAAAATCCGGCAGTTATGGAATTTCCGAGTGCAACATAGGTTGAGAAATTTGCTGATCCGGGGGTAACCGGAATATCTTCTACGGAAGTTGCAGAATCATCTGAACTACAGGATACGATAGTTAAAGAAACTAACAGCAGCCATTTGAAATTTTTTATCATAATAGTATATTTTAATAGTATTGACTAATATAAATTAAGGATTGATTGTCCATGAAGCAAAATATTGCTGGCCGATTCTTCCTGCGCCGATAACCTGGATGTAATCTTTTCCGAAAAGATTTGCCGCTCCAATTTTCAATACAGATTTCAAAGCAGGGAAAGCATAATTTACCTGTGCATCGAAAACAGTATTTGAAGGAACGATCCCGTCTGCGAAAGAAGATTGCCATAAGTATTCATCGTTCCATCTTACATTCATGTTAAAGCCAAAGTTGTTGAATAATTTGCTGTTTCCTAATGAAGCTTTTACTCTGTGTTTAGGAGTATTGAAACCTGCCACGAATGAAGGGTCTTTTTCCTGGTCAAAGTCAAACTGTGCATGGTTATAATTGATTCCGACTTCAAAATCTTGGTATACTTTCTTAGAGAGCCCGATACCAAATCCGAAAGAGTTTACAGTTTCGGTAGTATTGGTGTAAACCTGATAAACTCTGCGGTCGCCATTTGCTAAAGCCTGAAGCGATAAAAGCACATTTGGATTTGAAAGATCAGTCCCAACTTCACCATAGTACGGTTTGATAACACGTGAGGTGCTCATGAAATCATTGTAGATATTGTAGTAAGCATTTATGTCAACTGAAAGTCCGTCAATGATAGATTTATATCCAACTTCAAAAGCTTTAACCTGTTCAGGTTTTACCAGTTTAATATTGGCAACTTCTAAATCTGCCGGATTTTGCGAGATTGCAAATTGTGCAGCAGAAACAGCAGTATATAAATCGGTATTATAAGCATCATTCCCCGTTAGGGTTATTGTTTGTCCTATGCCTGGTATAGCTTGTCCGGCAGCGCTTATGTCCATTGTTTCAACATAACGGTCTAAGTTTTCCGGAGCTGAACCTATCAAGGCGAATGGGCCTAAATCAAGACCAATATATTGATCCTGGGTTGTTGGGTTTCTGAAACCTGTTTGGAATGAAACCCTGAAATTATGGTTTTTCTGTTCTCCTGCAGAATATACGAATGAAACTCTCGGAGAATATTGCCCGTCAAAATTCTGTGATTTATCATAACGGACAGAACCTGTAAATTTTAACCTGTCTTCCATGAATTTTTTCTGGAATTGTGTATAAATACCATATTCGTCATATCTCAACGGGCCGTCAAAATCAGTAAAAATGGTTCCCATAGAATTCATTTCATACTGTCTGAATGAACCGCCTAACTGGATTTCTCCAAATTTGATAATGTCCTTAAAGTTATAATTGGCATCTACATGGTACAATCTTGACTGGTCGATGAATTTTGCTCCTTCAGTCAGATCGGGATTTTTGATTACGCCTTCTAAAGCATTTTGAAATTCTGCACTTCCCGGCATAAAGCGGGAAGGAGAACTCGACGGGATTAAAATACCGTTAAGTTGTGCGGGTACAGTATTGTAATCTGCGAAATTTCTTGCAATCCCTGCAGCTGTATTTCCATCAACACCCATAAAAATGCTTGAGTTCAGGTAAGCCGTCGCATAGTTTGTAAACCATTCCCGGTCGCTTTTCCATGCTCTGTTCACATTCCAGGCGGCAAAGCGCATGTCATAAGAATTACCTGCGTCTTCATCGGTCATATAGGCTCTCACGAAAAAGTTTTTACCCTTAACTTCAAATTTTGTCTGGTTCATATAGAAATCCTTTAGGGAATATCTGTTTGCGCCCTGGTAGATTGTATTACCGAAACCCAGTTTGTGCTGAAGGATGAATTCGACATCATTGTCCCACGGTTTGAAATGCAATGAGAAATCAGCTTTTACACTTTCAATTTTGTTGTCAGTCAAATCCATTTCCCTGTAACCAGTTCTGCTTACTTGCCCGACATTCGGAATAAAGGTTGTTACCTCATCGCCATAGGAATTCAATCCGTCATAATTCGGATTATTCAAATGGCTTGTTCCGCCGGTCATGCTTCTTTGGTCATCGGCGATCCACTCAGTAGCTTGCATATAGTTAAAGTTTGCTTTAGCAGCAAAATGTTTTGTAAAAGCGTGGGCTGCACGGATTCCAAAATCATAATAGTCGTTTGATCCGGCTACTTCCTGATTGGTTTTCCCGTATTTGAAATAGGTAGAAATTCCCTGGTTTGTAAATGGGCTTTTACTGTTCATGAAAAGAACTCCGTTGAATGCATTGGCACCATAAAGTGCTGATGATGCACCAGGCAAAAGCTCAACGCTTGCAACATCAAGTTCAGATAAACCGATAAGATTTCCAAGAACGAAATTCAATGCTGGCGATGAATTGTCCATTCCGTCAACCAATTGCATGAAACGTGTATTGGCTACAGTTGCAAACCCTCGTGTGTTGATCGATTTGAATGACATACTACTTGTATTAAAGTGTACTTCTTTCAGGTTTTCCAAACCATCATAAAAACTTGGGGAAGTTGTATTTTTGATTTCCTGAAGCCCCATTCTTTCTATTGTAACAGGTGATTCCAAAACGCGTTCAGGCGTTCGTGAAGCTGAAATTACAATTTCATTAAGTTTGGTCTCTTCCTCCTGAAGCTTAATGCTAACTTTTTGATTGTTTGTTGTAATTGAAACAGTTTGCGTTGTGAAGCCAACACTTGAAATTTCAATTGTAAACGGAGGCTTTTGTGAAGAATTCAGGAGGAATTTTCCATCTGAATCGGTAATAGTACCGCTTGTTTCTCCAAGAATGGATACATTAGCTCCAGGGAGCGGGAGATTGTTATTGTCAGTAACAGTTCCTGAAATTGAATTCTGCGCAAAAGTTAATCCGCAGAAAAACAATGACAAAATAATTAAGTACACTTTCATTTGGTTATATTTTTGTTAGTTTATCAAGCCAATGTACAAATTATTTTAAATAATGGTAATAATTAGGGGTTAATTTTTCAGTATTATTAAAAAAAATCAAGTTTTTTATTTATTGTTCATAGATGGTTTTTTAAATTTTTCTTAACATTTTAATATACTGTCTGAAAAAAATACTATGCACACATATAAAAATCAAAAATTATTAAACAATAAATAAAAATTTGGTCTAAAAGAATATTTTTAGCCCATAAAAAAAGCGGAACCTAAATTCCGCTTTTTATTTTATAAATTGATATTATTCGACTGTAACTGATTTGGCAAGATTCCTTGGCTGGTCGACATTACAACCACGCATTACTGCAATATGATAGGAAAGCAATTGTAGTGGAATGGTTGTCAATAATGGAGATAATGCGTCGCTGGTGTCAGGGATTTCAATTACAAAATCTGCCAGATCGCGTACTTGGGTATCACCTTTAGTAACTATAGCTATAATTTTACCGCTTCGGGATTTGATTTCCTGGATATTACTCACCACTTTGTCATAATGCCCTTGTTTTGGGGCGATTACGATTACCGGCATTTGTTCGTCAATAAGTGCGATAGGGCCATGTTTCATTTCAGCCGCAGGATAACCTTCAGCGTGTATGTAAGAAATTTCTTTTAATTTCAATGCGCCTTCAAGTGCAACAGGGAAATTATATCCTCTTCCTAAGTATAAGCAGTTTGGCGCGTCTTTGAATTTTGAAGCGACTTCTTTTGCTTTTTCGTTGGTCTCTAATGCCTCTGCTACTTTTTCTGGAATAATTTCAAGTTCCTGTAAATACCTGTGGAAATCAGAATTTGACAGCGTTCCTTTGGCCTTAGCCAAGCGCAGGGCGATTAGTGTTAGTATTGTTATTTGGGTAGTAAAAGCTTTTGTTGAAGCAACGCCAATTTCAGGGCCGGCATGCGTGTAAGCTCCGGCGTGCGTTTCTCTTGAAATTGATGATCCTACTACGTTGCAAACTCCAAAAACAAATGCGCCTTTTTCTTTTGCAAGTTTGATTGCGGCTAAAGTATCTGCAGTTTCACCGGATTGTGATATAGCAATTACGACATCATTTTTGTTTATGATCGGGTTCCTGTAGCGGAATTCAGATGCATATTCAACCTCAACAGGAATCCTTGTAAATTCTTCGAGGATATATTCTGCAACAAGACCGGCATGCCATGATGTTCCGCAAGCCACGATAAGGATACGGTCGGCATTGAGGAATTTCTCAAGATTGTCTTCAATTCCGGCCATTTGGATAATTCCCTGATTTGCAAGAAGCCTTCCTCTATACGTATCTTTAATCACATTTGGCTGCTCATAAATTTCTTTGAGCATAAAGTGGTCGTAACCGCCTTTTTCAATTTGCTCAAGGTTCATCTGAAGTTCCTGAACATAAGGATCTACCAATGTATCGTCTTTGATTTTTCGGATTTTTAAAGGTTTGTGGATTCTTATAATTGCCATTTCTTCATCTTCAAGATAAATGGCATTTGATGTATACTCTATAAAAGGTGAAGCATCAGAAGCAATAAAAAATTCATTTTCGCCAATTCCGATTGCAAGCGGGCTTCCTAAACGGGCAGCCACGATTTCATCAGGTTTGGTTTTATCGAAAACGCAGATTGCATAAGCGCCAACAACTTGATTCAGCGCGATTTGAACGGCTTTCCCGAGTTTCAGCTTTTCTTTTTTCTGAACTTCTTCAATAAGATTGACAAGTACTTCAGTATCTGTATCTGACTGGAAAGTATATCCTCTGTTAATGAGTTCTTTTTTTAAAGGCTCATAGTTTTCAATGATGCCATTATGTATTATCGCCAAATTTCCTGAATTTGAAAGATGCGGATGCGAATTAATGTCATTTGGGACACCATGCGTAGCCCAACGGGTATGGCCGATGCCAACAGTACCATTAGCGGTAATTTCTTTTGCCTTTTCCTCTAAATCCGAAACTTTTCCTTTTGTTTTGGAAAGCTTCAATTCGTTTCCGTCAAAAAGCATGACGCCTGCGCTGTCATAACCTCTGTATTCCAACCTTTTAAGGCCTTTAATAACTATAGGATAGGCTTCTCTGTATCCAATGTATCCAACAATTCCACACATAGTTTTAATTAATTAGGTTTGGTGTAATAAATTTCAAGTTTCAGTTTTACATCTTCATCAACTTCAGGAGTATTTCCCCATAATACTGTTCCGAGCGGATTTAAAGAAGATGCCAAGGGAGTTTTATCAATATCACCTACGGCTGTTTTTAATTTAACATTTCTTACGTCGTTAATTGACTCGGTTACCACTAAGCCCAAGCGCACGTTATCGGCATTGTTGTTAATGATATTATTGATGTACCGTGTTATTCTTATTTTGTATACTTTGTAGGTTTTACCGTTTTTGGTTTTAGTTGTAATGATACCTCCGAATACCCCTTTATCATTTTTAACACTTTTAGAGGATTTTGTCCCATCAAACGAATAGTCAAACAAAGGAGTGTTATTTGTCAAATCGTATAAATAAATACGTTGTGGAACCGGAATATTTTCTTTCATGTCATCTGTTACATAAAAAACCAGATTGGCTTCATTGATCAGCCATCCTTTTTTTCGGATGATATCAAGTTCGTCCGGGACTTCATTAGGTTCTCCGGTTAAGCCGTCTTCTCCGTGAAAGTCAGGCCCGAACAAGTCGATTACAGTCATCGCACCTTCACCGCCTTTTAAATAAAGCTTTTTGTCTCCGGTAGGCGTATCGGGCCCTTCCGAAGCTAATGCGGCTTTATAATCAGAGTTGGTTGCATTGTCAGTTTCTTCAAGCAAGCTAAGCCTGTTTCCGGCCATGTTAAGTACAAATGTTTTTTGAACCTGGGTTGTGACGCCGTCCTTTACGTTGTCTTCAGTATAATATATGGTAACATTTCCTTTTGTAAAGTCGAGCATTGCAAGGCTGTTTCCGGTTGGATCTGAGTCACTTTGCTCTACTTTAAAATACAAACCTCTGAAATATTGCTTGAAAGTAACATTATTACTTAGTTTCTCAGAAGATGCTTCAATAATTTTCTTCTTAAAGTAATTCTTATTCAATTCGATGCGCATCGCTGGAGCAGTCCTTGTTCTTGTTGTATCGCCATTTTTTTTGAGGGTATATGTACGAATCTCATTTTTACTAAAAATAAAATTGTCGTTCTGTACATTCCCGTCCGCATCGTTGTTGTTCAGCCTCGGGCCGTTAAAAACCGAAGTTCCGTCCGCAAGCGCACCTTTCCGGTATGCTTCAAAATTCTGGTCGTTGTTGTAGTATTTAGAAGTTTCTTCCAAATTTTCTTCAGGATCAAGGTCATTTATAAAATAACCGGATTCAAAAATACTCAGTTTTATTTTTGAACTTCCATAAATGGAATCGAGTACATAATTGCTTTTCCCGCCTGAGTCGGTAGATATTTTCCGGCTGGAATAAGGAACAGTAACATATACGCTGTCAATGACAAGGTTTGCGCCAAACGTCGGATTTAAAAAATCATTGCCAATTTGAAGCTGTGTTACAAGGCTGGCTCTGGTTTTTCCAAAAACCGGATTGTTGTATATGCCCAACGGATTTACAGTTACTAGGTTTGCCACTGATCCGATTGGGAGATTATTGGTCTGGACAGGCCCGGTTTTTACATTGTAAGCAATAATCGTTGAAGTATTATCAAGATCAAAATCAAAATTGTCCTGCCCAATTATATCTGTCCCGAAATTATTGTAATCCTTATCGCAGGAAATTAAAAAAGCGGCAATCAGCGCAACAGATAAAATTGATTTAAAAATGAATTTAGTATTCATGTGTTGTATTAAAATGTAAAAATAGTTATAGAACTTTTGTTTTGTAGAAGTCAGTGTATGCTCCTGCAAAATTTTCTTTCGGGGTGAAAGGTAAAAAAGGTTTTTCCGATGATTCTATAAATTTTGTTAAACTTGGGGAAACGCCCTCAGAAGCTATTATCACTGCGTCTGAATGGTTTACCGCTGTTTTCATTAGGTTTTCAAAATCCGGTGTTTCAAGGTCTGCAATTGCTGTTTCAGGAATACCGTCAAATTTTACTTTATTGATCATTTCGGCATTCAGTGCTCCGTCAAATGACTGGCTGTAAACCGAAGTTACAATCTTTGTATCGGCAAAAAGGGCTTCGTCTTTATAATAATGTTTCATATAAACCGGAAGCATTCCTGCAAGCCAGCCATGGACGTGAATGATGTCCGGAACCCAATTGAGTTTTTTAACGGTTTCAACAACGCCTTTGGCAAAGAAAATCGCACGCTCATCATTGTCCGGATATAATACTTCGTCTTCGTCGGCAAAAGTGGCTTTTCTTTTGAAATATTCATCATTATCGATAAAATATACCTGGATTCTTTCTTTCGGAATAGAAGCTACCTTAATAATAAGTGGCATATCAAGGTCGTTTACAACCAAATTCATTCCTGAAAGCCTGATTACTTCATGTAACTGATGCCTTCTTTCGTTAATATTGCCATACCTTGGCATAAAAATCCTGATTTGCCCGCCCTGATCGTTGATCATTTTGGGAACATCATAAGACATTGAAGAAACTTCATTTTCTGCCAAATAAGGCACCACTTCAGATGATACAAACAATATCCTCTTTTCCTCCATAATTAGTAACGTACTTGTTTGTTGTAAATAAAAAACATGCAAAAGTACAAAAATTTATGGATTTATAGACTAAAATCTTAAGTTTGCAGGATATTTAATTCTGAACACATGCTCATTTTCAACAGGCAAGCTGATTTAAAAGAATATTTAAAATCAGTTGTATCCGAAAAAAAACAAATAGGCTTTGTTCCGACAATGGGCGCGTTGCATCAAGGGCACTTATCGCTGATTAAGCAATCATTGCTTGAAAACGGAATAACAGTAATGAGCATTTTTGTCAATCCGACACAGTTTAACAATCCTGGCGATCTTCAAAAATACCCGCGAACACTCGAAAGTGATATTCAAAAAGTAAAATCGATCAGCGAAGATGTAATACTATATGCCCCATCTGTTGACGATATTTATGAAGGGAAAACCATTTCAAGGCACTTTGATTTTGATGGGCTTGAAAATCAAATGGAAGGCAAGCACAGGCCCGGGCATTTTGACGGTGTTGGAACTGTCGTCAGCAAGCTTTTTGATATCGTAA
The DNA here is from genome assembly GCA_964605595.1 of uncultured Flavobacterium sp. GTDB lineage: Bacteria > Bacteroidota > Bacteroidia > Flavobacteriales > Flavobacteriaceae > Flavobacterium. Next base: position 10,214 of record CAZSDN010000056.1, read on the forward strand.
ACCCAAAAAACGCCTACTTTGGGGAAAAAGACTTTCAGCAGTTGCAAATCGTAAAAAAAATGGTTGAAAAGCTGAAAGTAAACGTAAATGTAATCGGAAGGCCAATTTTCAGAGAGGAAAACGGTCTTGCAATGAGTTCAAGGAACGAGCGTTTGTCTGATTCTGAAAGGAGAAAAGCGGCTGTTATATACAAAACACTTCTGCAGGCGAAAGAAAAATTCAATACAAAAAGTGCAAAAAAGGTTTCAGAATGGGTTGAAAAATCTTTTGCAGGGCAAACCGACTTTAAACTTGAATATTTCCAGATTGCCGACGAAGACACATTATTGCCAATTATCAGGAAAAACAAGAACAAAAAATACCGCGCCTTTATTGCGGTTTTTGTTAATGAAATCAGATTGATCGATACGGTTTCATTAAATTAATTACATTTGCATCCATGCAAATCCAAGTAGTAAAATCCAAGATTCACCGCGTTAAGGTAACTGGAGCAGATTTAAATTATATCGGAAGTATCACAATCGATGAAGCTTTAATGGAAGCGTCAAATATAATCGAAGGTGAAAAAGTTTCCATCGTAAATATCAACAACGGTGAGCGCCTCGAGACTTATGCTATCAAAGGGAATCGTCACAGCGGTGAAATTACGCTGAACGGCCCGGCCGCAAGGAAAGTTCAAAAAGGAGATATCATCATCATCATTTCATATGGGATTTTAGATTTTGAGGAAGCAAAGTCATTCAAGCCTTCCCTTGTTTTCCCTAATGAGAAAGATAATTCACTTACCTAAAAAAGTGCCTCAAAAATTAAAATCATTAGCCAGTATCTTCATCCCGCTCCTACTCGGTTTGGGTCTCACACTGTATTTTTATAATTCCTTTACAGCCGATGAGATTGCAAAAATGAAGGTTTACTTTGTCAGTGCAAACTACAATTATGTATTTCTTTCCTTGTTTTTAGCGCTTTCCGGATATGTTTTACGCGCCTATCGCTGGAAATATACTTTGAAAGAAATAGGCTGTAAACCCGATTTTAAGTTGAATTTTTTAGCAGTAAGCATTGGTTATTTCGTTAATTTATCAATTCCGCGCTCAGGAGAATTTTCAAGGGCATTGGTGCTGAAGAATTATCAAAATGTGCCTTTCGACAAAGGTTTCGGGACAATCATAGCCGAAAGGGTTGTTGATTTTATCATTTTAGTGATTTTTATATTCGTAGCGGTAATCATCGAATACGATACAATAAAAAGCTTATTGCTTTATTATATTTCTTTTCAAAAACTGCTTATCCTTGCGCTAATCGGCTTAACGGCAGTATTGGTTTTCTTTTACCTGTATTTCTATTCTACCTGGAAATTCATCGTACTGCTCAAAACCAAAATCGAAGGCCTTAAAGAAGGCGTACTGAGTGTATTGAAAATGCCGGATAAATGGCCGTTTCTGATATATACGCTTCTAATCTGGGTTTCCTATGTGCTGATGTTTTATTCGGCAACTTTTACTTTAACGGAAACGAATTCGATTTCTATCGGAACCGTCCTTGTTTCATTTGTCATCGGAAGCCTTATAATTGCTTTTACAAACGGAGGCTTCGGTTTCTTTCCGGCCCTGATTATGAAAATCCTTCTTTTGTATGGTATCGCCGAGCCGGCAGGTTATGCTTTTGGCTGGATTGTATGGACGTCGCAATTGTTAATCACTGTTTTTTTGGGCATTTTGAGTTTTTTAATTCTTCCGTTGATTAGAAAAAAGCAATAATTTAGTATCTTGCTTGGCTGAATCATTTTTCAGTTTCTTAATAATTAATGGTCAGTGATTATGAAAAAAATAGTCCTATTATTTTTAATTCTGTGTTGTTCTTCTGTTTTCTCGCAAAGGATTACCGATACAATCCACTCTCAAAAACTCAAAGCCGACCGGGTTTACACGATATCGCTTCCGCTTTCATACAATAAGGATAAAAATAAAAAATACCCGCTGTTGATTCTCCTTGACGGCGAATACCTGTTTGATGCATTTGACGGGAATTTTGCTTATGGGAATTATTGGAATGACCTTCCCGAAGTAATTGTTGTTGGGATAAATCAAAACCGGAATAATGAGCGCAGAGCCGATTGTGCCCTGAATGAGGAAGGACTTCCGACCCAAACCGGCGCCGCTTTCTTCGAATTTATTGGAGCTGAGTTTATTCCGGCACTGGAAAAAGCTTATCGCATTTCACCATTTAGAATAATTGGCGGGCACGATTTAACTGCCGGATACATGAACCTGTTTTTGTATAAGGAAAATCCGATTTTTAACGCTTATATTTCCTTTAGTGCCGAATTTGACGAACAAATGGCAGAACGGATACCGGAAATGCTTTCATCAGGGAAAAAGCCGGTTTTTTATTATCACGCTGCCGCAGACGGGGATTCGGGCTTCAATCTCAAAGGAATCCGCGCGCTCGATGATGCTCTCAAAACAATACAAAATCCAAACCTCTATTATCGGTATGATGAATTCAAAGGAGCGTCGCATTATTCGGTAGTTTTGTATGCTATCCCAAATGCGCTTTATCATATCTTCGGTGCTTATCAGCCAATCTCAAGAGCAGAATACGACGAAAAAATAGCAACGCTAACAACCGACCATGTTAGCTATCTGACAAAGAAATACGATATCATCGACAAAACATACGGAATGAAAATGCCGGTAAGAATCAGTGATTTTAAAGCTATCGAAGCCGCAATCTTAAAGAATAAAGCATACTCAGAGTTTGAAAAACTATCAGCGATTTCTAAAAAAGCATATCCCAAGTCAATGCTGAGCCAGTACCACATGGCAATGTATTATGAAAAAACAGGCGATGCAAAAAAAGCGGCCAAGGCCTACCAGAACGCATATTTATTGGATGAAATTGGCGATTTGACAAAAAACATGATGCTCGAAAAAGCGGATATGCTCAAATCTGCACCTCAAAAAAGATCCGCTGAAGTAACGGAAGAACCTGTACAAACTGAAACACCGGCCGAAGAGAAAAAACCGTAAAATGTCAAAAATCAAAACTTCTTTCTTCTGCCAGAACTGCGGCGCACAATACGGTAAATGGCAAGGCCAATGCAATTCTTGTAAAGAATGGAACACTATTGCAGAAGAAATCATACAGAAAGAAGAAAAAGTTTCCTGGAAGTCTTATTCTTCTGCCGATACTAAAAAAGCAGCCCAGCCTTTAAAAATACACGAAATAGATTCATCCTTTGAAATCCGGATGGATACTTGTGACGGCGAACTTAACCGTGTTTTGGGCGGCGGGATTGTTCCCGGTTCATTAATCCTTTTGGGAGGTGAGCCCGGAATAGGGAAAAGTACTTTGCTATTGCAGATTTCATTAAAATTACCCTATAAAACATTATACGTTTCGGGTGAGGAAAGCCAGAAGCAAATTAAAATGAGAGCCGAACGGATAACGCCCAACGGTGATAATTGCTACATTTTAACCGAAACCAAAACACAACATATTTTTCGGCAGATCCAGGAAATCGACCCCGAAATTGTAATCATCGATTCGATCCAGACGCTTCATACCGATCATATCGAATCTTCCCCGGGAAGCATTTCACAAATCCGCGAATGTACCGCCGAACTCATCAAATTTGCAAAAGAGTCAAATGTTCCCGTAATTTTAATCGGGCATATTACAAAAGACGGTAGTATTGCCGGGCCAAAAATACTGGAACACATGGTCGATACGGTTTTGCAGTTTGAAGGCGACAGGAATCACGTTTACCGTATATTGCGCTCGCTTAAAAACCGTTTTGGCTCTACCGCTGAACTCGGAATTTATGAAATGCTCGGAAACGGATTGAGGGAAGTTTCAAATCCGTCGGAGATATTGATTTCTCACAAAAATGAAGAATTATCGGGAACAGCCATCGCGTCAACTCTCGAAGGCGTTAGGCCATTGATGATCGAGATACAGGCGCTTGTAAGCACGGCAGTTTACGGAACTCCGCAACGCAGTACGACCGGATATAATGCGAAAAGGCTGAATATGATCCTGGCCGTTCTGGAAAAAAGAGCAGGTTTCAGGCTAGGTGCCAAAGATGTTTTCCTGAATGTTACCGGCGGAATTACAGTTGATGATCCCGCCATTGATTTAGCGGTCGTTGCCGCGATATTGTCTTCAAATGAGGATATTCCTGTCGGAAAAGATTTTTGTTTTGCGGGAGAAGTCGGCCTTTCCGGCGAAATCCGCCCGGTGACACGCGTTGACCAGCGGATACAGGAAGCTGAGAAACTTGGGTTTTCCACAATCTTTATTTCGAAACATAATAAGGCAAGTCTTGAAAATACTGGAATTAAAATCCGCCTTGTTAGCAAAATCGAAGATGTTGTAAGCGAGTTGTTCGGATAAAAGAATGCTAATTATGAGAACACGAAAACAGAAAATCTCCTTAATAATCAAAATTGCCTTTGCGATAATCATTTTGCTGATCCTTCTTTTTTTTATTTTCAGGAATACGATTCTTGAAACTGCCATAGCGAGGATTTCCGGCAAAATGGATCGTGAATATAATAGTACGTTTTCAGTAAAAGAATCTCGTTTTGAGGGGTTTACCGGAGTCGATTTGTCTGAAATAGTTTTGGTGCCGAAAGATGCTGATACACTTTTCAAGATCAGTAAAATACGTACAAGTGTAAGTTTTTGGCATTTAATGATTGGAGAAATTCAATTGGGAACGCTTGAAGTCAAGGACGGTTTTGTACAGTTGGTCAAAAACGGCGACAAAAAGAATTTTGAAGCGTTCCTTAAAAAAGAACCCGGATCTGCTAAAAGCGACATTTCTTCAGGAAAAAGGGATTATGCCGAATTGGCCTATAAAATTATTTCCAAAGCGCTGAATTTGGTGCCAACCGATATGGACGTTCAAAACGTATCGTTTCGTTTAAAAGACAATAATAAAGAAGCAAATGTTACTTTCCAAAAGCTTCGCCTTGCCGATAAAAACCTTGAAACGTTCATTAATGTACAAACCGGGACATTTGCCCAAAGATGGCAAATAAAAGGCTTTGCCGACCCGCGCAATAACCAAACGGACATCAGGTTTTTTAATCTTGATACCGGCGCAATAAAGCTTCCGTATTTTGACGAAAGGTTCAACCTGAAGTCGAGTTTCGATTCCATCCGCCTGAATGTGGGCAATATCGATATGAGCAGTGGCGAGCTCAGGATTGACGGATTTACATCAATTTCAAATTTAACAGTAAACCATCCTAAAATCGCGAGTAAGGACGTGATTATAAAAGACGCGCGTTTTGATTATCATTTTCTTCTTGGCGAAGATTTTGTTTCGATAGACAGCAGCTCAACCGTTCAGCTGAACCGTTTAAAATTCAATCCTTATTTGGCTTATGAAACAGAATCGGATACGATTTATAAATTAAAGGTTGCAATTCCCAAAATGAAAGCCCAGGATTTTATTTCGTCTTTGCCCGATGGTTTGTTTACGAATTTCCAGGGAATGGAGGCGGAAGGGAATTTTAGCTTCAATCTCGATTTCATGTTCAATAAGAACAAACCAAACGAACTGGTTTTTGACAGCAAACTCGACAAAGAGAATTTCAAAATCCTCAAATACGGCGCGGCGAACCTGAGTAAGCTCAATGGTGAATTTGTATATCGCGCTATCGAAAACGGCCGTGCGCAAAGAGCCGTTCTTGTAAGCCCCGCAAATCCTGATTATACTTCGCTTGACCAAATTTCGCCTTACCTGAAAAAGGTAGTATTGACTACCGAAGATCCGTCTTTTTTTTCGCATCGCGGATTTATCAGCGAAGCTTTCAAACAATCCATCATCCAAAACATTAAGACCAAGAAGTTTACGCGCGGCGCAAGTACGATAAGTATGCAGCTTGTAAAAAACGTTTTCCTTACAAGGGAAAAAACATTATCCCGCAAACTCGAAGAAATCCTGTTGGTTTACATTTTGGAAAACAATCGTATTTCCAGTAAAGAGCGTATGCTTGAAGTGTATTTCAATATTATAGAATGGGGTCCGAATATCTACGGTATTGGTGAAGCCAGCCGTTTTTACTTCACTAAGCGCCCGTCAGAATTATCGCTGAATGAATGTATCTTCCTGGCGAATATCATTCCGCGCCCAAAAGGCTTTATGTGGCAGTTTAATGATGAAGGTAAACTCAAAGGATTTGCAGAAAAGAAACAGGAATACCTGACAAATCTAATGCTTCGGAGAGGCGTGCTTGTTGCCGAAGATACAATTTATAAATCGCTTCCTGTAACTGTTTCAGGATCGGCAAAATCTTTCATCAGGCTGAAAGTGCGCGATACGACCGGGATTGATTCAACTGCAATTGATGAAGAATTTGATTTTTAAATCGATGGATTTATAATAAACAACCGGGTTTTTACGTGGATAATTTCTTACAAATTTTTTATTTTTAGATTATTTTTGCGAATCTGTTTAAACAAAATTGCTTAAATTTACTAAACTTAAATAATTAGCTATGAAATATTTATACTCTTTAATGCTGCTCTTTTTTTCGGTTTTGGGATTTTCGCAAGTTATTGGCAGGCAAGTATTCGTTACCGGATTTACAGATGTTACCGAGATCTCGCACGCAGGCGATGCCAGGTTATTTATCGTTCAACAGAACGGAATTATAAAAATCATTAATTCAGGAACGACGCTTCCAACGGCATTTCTAAACATTTCTTCATTGGTCAGTAGCGGATATGAACAGGGCTTGCTGGGGCTTGCATTCCATCCAAATTACGCTACAAACGGATATTTTTACGTTAACTACACTAATACCGCCGGAAGCACTGTAATCGCCAGATATTCGGTAAGTTCAAATATAAACGTTGCAAATGCTTCCAGCGCGTTAATTATGAAAACTATTTCGCAACCGTTTACCAACCATAATGGAGGAACGATTAAATTTGGCCCGGACGGTTACCTTTACATAGGAATGGGCGATGGCGGAAGCGGCCGGCGA
>CAZSDN010000057.1:0-2289 GCA_964605595.1 uncultured Flavobacterium sp.
TTCCGGATATTTCAAAATTAATATTTCATAAGCTTGAATTGCTTTCTGATATTTTTTTTGCTCGAGATAAACTTTAGCCAGGGTTTCGGTCATCAGATAGCTGTTGTCTTCGTCTTTTGGCTGAATCATCAGGCTTGGTGGCGGATTGTCTTTAGACGAAATTATTTTCGGATTGGCTTCGATAAATTTATCGATAAGGTCAATTTTTTTCTTTTTCTCAGGATCAATCTTTTCTTCCGTCTGCTTGATTTCGCGTTCTATAGGTTTGCAGTTTGCCAATTGCAGCCATTCCTGGAACGAATGTCTTTCGTTTTTTGAAAAATCAAGCGGTTTTCCGATAGCCAGTTTTTCTTCGATCCTTTCCTGAATTTTTATTTCCGGGATTTCTTCTGCCTCAGGAGAAGCTTCTTTTATTGAAGTCAGGATGGATTGTTCTAAAGAATTGAATTTAGCTTCGATTTTTTCAGGAACAAGGACTTCGCTTCCGTTAACGGATATTTCATTTATGCGTGCCTGTTTTTCATCTAAAAACGCTTGCTGCAACCCTGTAAATTGGCCGGAAGTTATAAAATCAAATAAAACACTTCGGTCATTTGTATACGCCGCAGTGGTTTTTAGCGCCTGATTGTATTTAAAACTATCTTGATTATACAATCCTTTTAAATATAAAGCTCTTGCGCATTGCAGATAAGGGAATTCGGCAGTGATTTTTTCCAAAGCCAAAACATGCCTGTCCTGCATAGCGCCAGGTTTATTTAAAATATGATTGAAATCGGTCAGGTTCATTAGTCTTCAGATTACCATTTAGCAAGCGATTCGTTGAAAATATCCTGTGTAATTCGATCAAAAATTGTATCCAGCGCTTCATCAAGCTGTTGTCCGATTAACTGATCTGTGCCACTGTAATCTACAAAAAAGGAAAATGGCTTTTCAAAATTGTCTTCTTCTTTGTTTTTATTGGTAAAGCGGACATTTATTCTGATTGTCAGTCGGTTTTGTGCCGCCCGCTGATCGGCAGTCGCGGTCATTGGCGATACGCGAAAGTCAACAATTTCACCTTCATAAACCAAATCGCCACCCGAATTTGTAAGGCTTAAATTTGTCTGGTTCTGGATCAGATCCTGTAAACGGTTCGTAAATGTACGCTCAATGCCGGGCTGAACCAATTCGGCATTGTTCAGGAAATAATTTACCTGAAATGTTTTTGCATCAATTTTTCCGGTTCCTGTAAAGTTATAAACCGAACAGCTGTTAGTAATAAGAGCTACGGCAAAAAGGGCAAGATATATTTTTAGATTTCTCATGAAACTTTAAAATTCAAAGATATTGATTTCGGCACTCGGTTCTTACAAGTCGAATTGTTTTATTTTTCGGTAAAGCGTGCGTTCTGAAATTCCGAGTTCATCAGCGGCAGCTTTGCGTTTTCCTTTGTTTTTTTCGAGTGATTTTTTTATCATTTCGATCTCTTTCTGTTCAAGCCTGAGTGTTTCTTCTTCTTCAACGGTTTCGGCAAAAAGATAATCATCGTCATTGTCATCATCATGGAATGGTTCGGCTACGACAGGTTTGTGCGGAATTACAGATAATTCATGCTGATTGTCAAAATCGACTTCCTCTTTTTGATTTGAACCGTAAATTTTCTGAATTAGATGCGGGCTTGTTTCCTGTACTTTTGAAGCGCCGTTTTTCATCAGTTCCAATGTCAGCTTTTTCAAATCATTCAGATCGTTTTTCATGTCGAAAAGGACTTTGTACAAAATTTCCCGTTCGGTACTAAAATCGCTTTCACTCTTTTTATCCTTGATTACCGATGGCAGATTTGAACTTTCAGCCGGAAGGTACGATTGTAAAATGTTAGCCGTAATATCGCGAGTGGTTTCCAAAACCGATAATTGTTCAGCCACATTTCGCAGCTGGCGGATATTTCCGCTCCAGCGGAATTTCTGTAAAAGATGTACCGCATTATCATCAAGTTTCAAAGGTGGCATTTTGTATTTGTGTGCAAAATCGGAAGCAAATTTCCTGAACAATAAATGAATATCGTCTTTCCTGTCGCGCAATGGCGGAAGAATTATATCTACGGTGCTTAAACGATAATACAAATCCTCACGGAATTTCCCTTGTGCGACAGCTTCCGTCAGTGGCCGATTGGTCGCCGCCAATAAGCGCACGTCCACATGTTGGCTATGGCCGCTGCCCAGGGGCTCCACCATTCCATCTTCCATGACGCGCAACATCTTGGCTTGAGCATCCATGGGAAGCTCTCCCAGCTCATCCAGGAAAAGGGTC
>CAZSDN010000057.1:2299-2609 GCA_964605595.1 uncultured Flavobacterium sp.
TTCCCTTTTTCAATCGCATCGAATAAATTCACATTTGTTGCTGCAACAATACGCACATTTGTCTTTTGGACTTGTGATGAGCCAACTTTGATAAATTCGCCGTTTTCTAAAACACGAAGCAAGCGAACTTGTGTCGTTAAAGGTAATTCGCCAACTTCATCCAGGAAAATAGTTCCGCCGTCAGCTACTTCAAAATAACCTTCACGTGTAGAAGTTGCCCCTGTAAAAGCGCCTTTTTCATGTCCGAAAAGTTCGCTGTCAATCGTTCCTTCCGGAATGGCGCCACAGTTTACGGCAATGTATTTCCCGT